>JAKBCT010000112.1 GCA_021807655.1 Actinomycetes bacterium
ACGGGTGAGGGCGAACCACGGCGCCACGACGGGCAGCAGGTAGGTCATGCTCGCGACGCCGTAGATAACGAGGCTCGTGATGAGAATTGGCCGGCGGCCAAAGCGGTCCGCGAGGTGACCCAGCGCGAACTGCGTCGCGACACCGGCGACGAAGAACGAGGCCATAATGAAGCCGATGATCGTGGGTGTTCCGCCGCGGTGTTCGAGAAAGAGCGGCAGGAGCGGTAGACCCAACGTCGCGCCCATCCACTGGAGCGCGACGACCACCGTGAGCCGGTTGAGAGTCTGATTTGGCGTCGTGGCACGCATCTCATCGACGTTAGCGGGCAGTTGCCGAGCTAGAGGAGCCCGCTCTCGACGAGGATGAGGAATCCGAGCGCCACGTAGATCCACGGCGTGACGGCCCGCGAATGGGCGGCGCCCCACGTTACGACGCGGGGGTGACTCGTGAGAGCTCGGGCGCTCGCGAGGAAGAGAAGTTCCCAGCCCGCGAAGACGAGCGCCGTGAGCGCCTCGCGCGGGACATTTTCAGTTCGCAGCAAAGGGATCCACACGCCGAGATTGTCGCCACCCAGTGCGATGGTGACCAGTAGCGTCGTCAACGCGCCGCGACGATACTGGGGGCGCTCGTCGCGGTCGCGATGCCGCCAATCGCGCCAGGCCAATGACCACGGCGCCAAACAGAACAGACCGGTCCACTGCGCGGGCACGGCGGTCAGCACCGATCCCACGGCGGCGGCCACGAAGAACAGCACGGCAACCCCGATGGCCTGGGCGATGCCTACCCGTCGGTAACGCGAGCGATCGGTGATGAGCAACTGCGCGCTGTAGGCGAAGTAGTTGTCGACCATGGTGCCGACGAAGGCAATCGACGACAGCGTGATGACGTCGATGACCGTACGCACGCGACGACCTTACTGGTCCACCTCGCCCAGCGAAGAGTTTGGCGAAATGGCGCGGGTAGGGTGGGTGCGGAGGAAGTCATGATTCGTAACGTCGCCGCACCGACACCGGTCCAGTTGGACGCAGCGCGCGAACTCATCGCGCGGTATCTCGTTCCGACTCCCACCGTCACGCTCACCGTTCGCGATCGCCCGGTGCTGGCGAAACTCGAGAGCCTGCAGGTAACCGGGTCATTCAAAGTTCGTGGCGCGCTGAGCGCCGTCGACGCCGCCCATCGCGACGATCCGACGGGGGCCGTCATCACCTCGTCGGCGGGGAATCACGGACTCGGCATCGCGCACGCGTCGATGCTGCTCAAGGTGCCAGCGACGGTCGTCGTCCCCGCGAACGCCTCAGTGGCCAAGGTCCAAAAGCTCCGGCGCTACGACATCGAGCTGATTCAGGTCGGCACGAGTTACGACGACGCGCAGGCGTACGCCATGGAGCTCGCCGATCGTCGGTCCATTCGTTACATTTCGCCCTTTAACGACACCAACGTGATCGCCGGTCAAGCCACGGTCTTCGAGGAGATGATTGCTCAGTCGCCCGAGCTCGAGCACGTCATCGTGCCGGTCGGGGGAGGCGGGTTGATTTCGGGTGTTCTGCTCGCCCGGTCCCTTCACGGTCGCGAGGACGTGCTCGTCACCGGTGTGCAGCCCGAGGAGAGTGCCGCGTTGTATCACGTGCTGCGCGGTACACCGATGGAGGATGTCGTCCATCACCCCACGATCGCCGACGGGCTCGCCGGCGGCGGCGATGAGGGGGCGGTGACCAACGAACTCATCGCGCGAGAAGGTGTTCGGCTCGTTCTCGTTCCCGAGATCGCCATTCGCCACGCGGTGCGCGAGGCCGCCGAATCCTCGGGACTGGTGCTGGAGGGCTCGGCCGCGACGGCCTACGCCGCAATTGCCACCGACGTGCTCGGTGACGCGTCCTCGCGAATCGGCTTTGTGGCGAGTGGGCGCAACATCGCCCACGAGCTGTTCATTGAGCTACTCGGCACCGCCTGATCGCGAGCGTCGGGTCGAGGTTCAACACTAGGGTGAACTTATGGAATTTTCTAAGCGCGCTGGTGCGATCGTGCTCGGCGTGGTCGCCGTCGGCTTGACCGCGACCGGCCTCGTGTTCGCCGCCACCGATTCGAATCCCGGTCGGTCGAGCGGCGATGCGCTCGCTCTCAACGGGTACCCACCCAAGTCGGCACAGCTCGCCGTGGCCGTCTCGACCGGTCAGTCCTACTCGGTCAACGCAACGGTCAACGTCAACTTCGTCACCAACAGTGTCGACGCCACGGTCCAGGTACCACTCGTGTTTTCGGCGATTAACGCCGACCTGCGACTGGTCAACCACCACCTCTACGCGGGCATCGCGAATTTGCAGTCGATAGTTGGACGGTCGTGGCTCAGCACGCCGATGAAGACGCCGTCGCTGTACGGCGTCTCACTGGAGATGACCAAACCCGACATCTCGCTCATCTCGGGCTACACCCGTCGCACCGTTTCGACGTCGGGATCGATAACGACGTATAACTTCTACCGCGAGAACGCCACCATTCACGCGCCGTCGGGCTTACCGATGACCCTGCCCACGTTGGCCACGATCGACTTCACGATCTCGGTCGGCAGCCAAGGTGAATTGACGTCGACGGGACTGACGGTGACGTCGAAGCACTCTCGAGCGATCATTTCGGTGACCGTCTTG
>JAKBCT010000002.1 GCA_021807655.1 Actinomycetes bacterium
CATTCCCAACGTGACCATCTTCGCTCCCTCCAGCGCCCCCGAGATTCCCGGCATGCTGGCCACCGCACTCTCGATGTCAACCCCCACCGCGTTGCGATTCCCCAAGACACTGCCTCGACCCTTTGACGGCAAGATCGGCGACGGACTGCGGGCCCGCGAGGTCGTTCGCGGGGACGGATCGCTCTGCGTGTTGGCGGTCGGCAAGATGGCGCCCAGCGCACTGGAGGCGCTGGCGGTGATGGGGGCCGACGCCGCTCAGGTGACTCTCTACGATGTCCGCGTGCTGCCACCGGATCCGGCGATGATCGACGACGCGCTCGAGCACCGTCGAATCATCACGGTCGAAGACGGCACCCGTCACGGCGGTGCCGGCACGCTCATGGTCGCCGCCGTGCGCGACCGCGCCCAGGTACTCGGACGGCCGTTCCCCACGACGAGGATCCTCGGCGTGCCGCGCGCCTACCTCGAGCACCACCGTCCCGACCGGCTCCTCGAAGAGTTGGGACTCGACGGCACCGGCCTCGCGGCCGCCTTCACGCGGATGCTCAGCGACCAGCCGGAGTTCCCGCGTACGCTCCCGGAGGCACCCCGGTCGCGCTACCTGTAGCGGCCCGGAGTGGCGGTCGGTAGCCTGGAGTGGTGACCTTTCCACTAGAACGCACCAGCGATGAGTGGCGAACTCTGCTGAATCCCGAGCGATACGCCGTACTACGCGAAGCCGCCACCGAACCGCCGTTCACCGGCTCCCTGCTGCACGTCGACGGCGACGGCGAGTTCACCTGCGGAGGTTGCGGTCAGCGCCTCTTCCGGGCGCAGCAAAAGTTCGACTCGGGTTGTGGGTGGCCCAGTTTCGACGCGTGCGAACCCGGCACGATCGTCGAGCGACCCGACCACTCATTCGGACGGGTACGCACCGAGGTGCTGTGCGCCAACTGCGGCGGCCACCTCGGCCACGTCTTTGACGATGGTCCGACCGCCACCGGACTGCGCTACTGCATCAACTCGCTCGCGATCGACTTCACCGAGGCGAACAGCTAGACGTCGAGGAAGCGCCGAATGGCGAGCGCCGAACCCACGGATCCGACCACGACCCCGACCACCAGGACCACCGCGTTCGTACCCAGCAGGGCCGCGGTGTCGAGTTGAAACTCATTGTGCAACGGGTACCACGTGTGCAGCGCGGTTACCGCCGCGATGGCGACCGCCGAACCGAGCAGACCTTGAATGAAGCCTTCGGTGATGTAGGGGATGCGAATGAACCAGTTGGTCGCACCGACCAACTTCATGACCGAAACCTCACGTCGGCGCGCGAAGATGGCCATGCGGATCGTGTTGAGGATGAGCACCGTAGCCGAAAGCAGCAGGACGCCGGCCAACGCTAGAAAGACGATCTGGAGAATACGGATCGCACGATTCATCTCACGGATCTGCTGTTCGGGTGCCGTGACGGTGAGCACCCCGGACTGCGTCTTGAACGTCGTCTCAACGACGAAGGCGTTGGATGGCACCGTCGGCACGCAGCGAAACGACGAGGGGACGTCGGACACCTTCAGCACCGACCACTCCGACTGGGGCAAGATGCGCTTGGCCTCTTGGTAATCCTGGGCCTGCGAGTAGAACGCGCAGTTCTTCACGATTGGCAGGCTCGCCAACTGGGATCGCACGCTCGCCAGCTCGCTCGACGACGCCGTGGGCTGCATCCAGACGGTTACGCGGGTCCCCTGCTGCCACTGGGCCGACGCCTGGGCCGCGCTCTGCTTCAAGAGCAGCGCCGCGCCCACGAGCGACAGTGACACGGCAACGGTGAGCACGGCGGCGATCGTCATCATGCGATTTCGCCAGAGATTTCCTAACGTCTCCTTGACTGCGTAACGCAGATAGACGCGCATTACCGACTCCCCGCCGGCTCATCAATGCCGTAGACGCCTCGTACCTGGTCGCGAACGACCTCGCCGTGGTCCAACTCGATGACGCGTCGCCGCATCCGGTCGACCAAGGCCTTGTCGTGGGTCGCCATCACCACCGTCGTGCCCGTCCGGTTAATTCGCTCGAGCAACGCCATGATCGACTCGGAGTTCGTCGGGTCGAGATTCCCCGTTGGCTCGTCGGCGAGCAGGATGAGCGGTCGGTTGACGAAGGCGCGAGCCACCGCCACGCGCTGCTGCTCGCCACCGGAGAGTTCACCGGGAAAGTTCTTCGCCTTGTCCGCGAGACCAACCAATTCCAAGATCTGGGGCACCTGGGACTCCACGGTCGAGCGGGGTCGGCCAATCACCTCGAGCGCGAAGGCAACGTTTTCGAACACCGTCTTGTTCGGCAGCAGTCGAAAATCCTGGAAAACGCACCCGATATTTCGCCGCAGGTACGGCACTCGCCACTTGGACAACTCGCTCAAGTCACGTCCCGCCTCGAGGATCCGACCTCGATCGGGTAACTCCTCGCGCAACAGCAGGCGTAAGAACGTGGTCTTGCCCGAGCCCGAGGCGCCAACCAGAAAGACGAACTCACCCTTTTCGATGTTGAGCGACACGTCCTTGAGCGCCGGTGTTCCGTTCTTGTACGTCTTGGCGACGTTTTCGAAACGAATCACGACGACACTCCCTTGCGTAGTGGTAGTTGGTGAACGAACACCCAGATCCTCTGGGAGCATTCTAGTTTGTGCCCACTCGAACCCTTCGCCACCGATGGGGCGTGATCGTTTTCGGTGGTAATCAGGACTGGCCCCGCTGGCGACGCAGCTCGGCTTCCATGAAGACGTCGAGATCGCCGTCGAGCACCGCGTCGACGTTGCCGGTCTCCACGTCGGTTCGATGGTCCTTGACCAGCTGGTAGGGGGCTTGGACGTAGCTACGAATTTGTGATCCCCACGCGTTGTCGGACCGCTCGCCGGTCAGCGCGTCCATCTCGGCCCGACGCTCGGCCCGGGCCCGCTCGGCCAACTTCGCCGTCAGGATCTGCATCGCTCGGGCGCGGTTCTGATGTTGACTGCGCTCATTTTGACAACTGACGACGATGCCCGTGGGTAGGTGGGTGATTCTGATGGCCGAGTCGGTCTTGTTGACGTGTTGACCGCCGGCGCCCGAGGATCGGTACGTATCGATGCGCAGCTCGCGCTCGTCGATGTCGACTTCGTGGGCGTCGTCGGCGAGCAGCGGCGTCACTTCAATGCTCGCGAAGCTGGTCTGGCGACGGGCCTGGGAGTCAAATGGGCTGATGCGGACCAGGCGATGCACGCCGCGCTCGGAGGCGAGCCAGCCGTACGCGTAGGGACCCTTGACGATGAAGGTGGCCGAGAGTAGACCCGCCTCCTGCCCCTCCGTTGCTTCGTCAACCTCCACGTCGAAACCTCGTCGCTCGGCCCATCGCGCGTACATGCGCAGGAGCATCTCGGTCCAGTCCTGGGCGTCGGTGCCACCGGCCCCGGCGTGCAGTTCGGCGATGGCGTCGTTCTGGTCGTAGGGACCGTTCAGCAGGCTCTGGGTCTCCAGCGCCGTCAATGCGCGGTCGAGCGCGGCCAGACTGGCGGCCAACTCATTCAGCAGTGACCAGTCGACCTCGCCCGAACCGATGGACTCTTTCGAGAAGTCGGCGAGGACCGCGCAATCGTCAAGGTCGCGGCGTAGCTGGTCGAACGAGCCCAATTCATTGGAAAGCCGACCCAGTTCGGTCGTGACCGCGCGAGCGTGATCCTGGTCATTCCACAGGTCGGGCGACGCCACCTCACGGCCCAGGGCGGCGTGGCGGGCCCGGTGATCGTCAATCTTCAAGTAGTCGCGCGCCGAGGTCCACCGATCTTCGAGGCGCACGAGCGACGCCTGCGCGTCGCGCAGCGCGCCCTCCGCCTTAGGGTCGGCCATGGCACTGCTTGAACTTGCGGCCCGAGCCACACCAACACGGCTGGTTGCGACCGAGTTTCTCCGCGGGGCGACCCGCGGCGGGCGTCGGCGACGCCGCGTGGACGGGAAGTTCAACCGCACCGGGCGCCACTTCTGCGACGTTGGTCACCGCACGTTCCAGTGCGTCTTCCTCGTCGTCGTCCACGTCGGTCGCGGTCGCTTCGACGTGGGTCACGTAACGAACGAAATCAGTCTCCACGGCCTCGAGTAGGTGCTCGAACATGACGTAGCCCTCCTTCTGCCACGCCGTGAGCGGGTCCTGCTGGGCAACTTGGCGCAGGTGGATGCCGTCGCGCAGGTAGTCCATATCCGAGAGATGGTCGCGCCAGCGCTGATCGAGGATCTGGAGCATCACGTCACGCTCGATCTCCTTCGCGGTGTCAAGCCCACCGGGATAACTCTCACACTTGGCCACGTATTGGCTGAGCGCGTCATCGACGACCGCCTCGATGACCTCATCACGGTCGCCGAATGTCTCGAGGGTGTCCATCGTGATCGTCGTCGGGTAATACGTGGGCAGATCGGTCAGCAGCGCGTCCAGGTCCCACGCCTCGGGGAACTCACTCTCGAGGTGGTCCTCAACCGCCGCGGCCACCTCCGCTTCGATCATCGCCAGTGTGGACTCGTGGATGTCCTCACCGTCGATCACCTGCTGGCGCCGCGCGTAGATCACCTTGCGCTGTTCATTCATGACCTCGTCGTACTTGAGGACGTCCTTGCGAATTTCGGCGTTGCGCGCCTCGACCGTATTCTGAGCGCGCTCGATGGCCTTAGAGACCATCTTCGCCTCGATCGCCTCGCCCTCGGGCATCGCGCGCTCCATGACCCACGAGACCGCACCCGTCGCGAAGAGGCGCAGCAGGTCGTCCTCCAGCGATAGGTAGAAGCGACTCTCACCGGGGTCACCCTGGCGACCGGAGCGACCGCGCAACTGGTTGTCGATTCGACGTGAGTCGTGTCGCTCGGTGCCCAGCACGTACAGACCACCGAGCGCGCGCACTTCATCACCCTCGACGTCACAGGTCTGGCGGACCTGCTCAACGGCCACGTGGTAGGCGGCGTCGTACTCCTCGCTGCCCTCGGCCAGACCCCGCGCGATCACCTCGCGTCGAGCCAGGCCCTCGGCGTTGCCGCCCAAGATCACGTCCACGCCTCGGCCGGCCATATTGGTCGCGACCGTGACCGCGTGCTTGCGCCCCGCCTGGGCGACGATCTCGGCTTCGCGGAAGTGCTGCTTGGCGTTCAGCACCTCGTGGTCGATGCCGGCCTTGGCCAGGGCTCGCGACAGCAGCTCGGACTTTTCCACCGACGCCGTCCCGAGGAGGATCGGCTGTCCGGCGTCGTTTCGCGCCCGCACGTCGTCGACAATCGCGTCGAATTTGTCCTGCTCAGTTTTGAAGATGAGATCGGGTTGATCCTCGCGACGAGACGGGCGATTCGTAGGAATCGGCACGACCGCGAGGTTGTAGGTGCTGCCGAACTCGCTCGCTTCGGTCTCGGCGGTGCCCGTCATGCCCGCCAACTTCTCGTACAGCCGGAAGTAGTTCTGCAGCGTCACGGTCGCCCAGGTGTGATTCTCCTCTTGGATGCGAACTCGCTCCTTCGCCTCGACCGCCTGGTGCAGGCCATCGGACCACCGGCGACCCTCGAGGGTGCGACCCGTGAACTCATCGACAATCTTGACTTCGCCCGCGTCGACTAGGTAGTCCTTGTCGCGATGAAAGAGCTCCTTGGCCCGTAGCGCCTGTCCCAGCTGGTGGACGTAATTGGTCGCGACCGCGTCGTACAGGTTGGTGACGCCGAGTTGACGCTCGACCTTCTCGATGCCCGACTCGGTTGGTACGACCGTCTTCTTCTCCTCGTCGACTTCGTAGTCGACGTCGCGCACCAGGCTGCGCACGATCGAGGCGAACTGGTAGTACAACTTGGTCACGTCGGAGGCCGGTCCCGAGATGATCAGTGGCGTGCGGGCCTCGTCGATGAGGATCGAGTCGACTTCGTCGACGATCGCGTAGTGATGGCCCCGCTGGACCATGTGCTCGCGTCGACGGGCCATGTTGTCTCGCAGGTAGTCAAACCCAAACTCGGTGTTGGTGCCGTACGTGATATCGCACTCGTAGGCCTCGCGCTTCTGTTCGAAATCGGGCAAGTCGGGGCCGACGCGGCCCACGCGAAGCCCGAGGAACTGGTGCAGCTGACCCATCCAGTTGGCGTCACGAGTGGCCAGGTAGTCGTTCACCGTCACCACGTGCACACCCTGGCCGGCGAGGGCGTTGAGGTAGACCGGCAGGGTCGAAACGAGCGTCTTACCCTCACCGGTCTTCATCTCGGCGATCCAACCAAAGTGCAGCGCCATGCCGCCCATCAGCTGCACGTCGTAGTGTCGCTGCCCCAGCACCCGACTGGCGGCTTCGCGTACGACGGCGAAGGCCTCAATCAGCAGGTCGTCGAGCGTCTCGCCGTCGGCGAGTCGGCGACGAAATTCGTCGGTCTTGGCCCGCAGCTCGTCGTCGCCCAACGCGGCGGTTTCGTCCGATAGGGCGTTGATGGGTCCCACCAACTCGGCGAGCGAACGCACTCGCTTGCCTTCGCCCGCTCTCAACATCTTGCTGAACACACTCATGTCGTGAATCACCCTACCGGTCGGCGAACCATTCCTGGGGGGCTGCGGGTGTCTGACCTGGTCTTTGACCCCACACTGGCCTGCGGCGGTGTCCGCACGCGGCGCCGGCAGCCCGTGGCTCTCCAACGTCGTAACCGTGCACTTCACCGGCTCTCCCCGGCGCCAGGATGACCCCGACGAGGCAGGACTTACTTCTAAACCGCGCCATGCTCAGCGTCCACAGGACGCCTTACGTGGGTCGTTTCGCCCGCGGCTGGCTTCGACTTTCAACCACAGAACCACTCGCAGCCCCACCGGAGTCTACGCCACGCCCCCCAGGACTCACTCGGTCGCGCCGGCTGGCCCAGTCTTGGGCCACGAGCATCGCCATCAAGCGCAGCCCCAAGACGGCGGTGGCCAGGGGGGCGAGCAGTCGACGCCATCCCCGCGCGGTCTGCCACTCGAAGCGCAGGGCGCTGCGGTGATGCGCAATGATCATGTCGCGCGTCGCGCGCTGGCGTGACAGCCCTTCGACGTGGGTCACGATCGCTTCGGGCACGGCCGCCACCTCAAGACCCAACGCACGGATCCGCCAACACAGTGCCATGTCCTCGGCGAACATGAAGTAACGCTCGTCGAAGCCGCCAACGCGCTCGAAGACTGACCGTCGCACGACGAAGCACGCACCCGAGACCCAGTCCACGGTGCCGTCGGGCCGCGGCGCACGGTAGCGAGCGGTGGCTGGATTGTGGGGCCACCAGGGCGCCAGCAGGGCGTGCGCGGCGGCCAACCACACGTTGGGGAACACGCGCAATGACGGGTAGGGCGACCCGTCGGGACGAAGGATCGTCGGCCCGACGATCCCGACACGCGGATGCTCGTCAAGAAAGCTGACCATGGCCTCAACCGCGCCATCGTGCACCACGACGTCCGGATTCGACACGAGCAGGTACGCGCTGGCGGGCAGCGCCGCGGCACCGCGGTTCACCCCGCGTCCGTAGCCGAGGTTCATGCCCGGTTCGACCAGCGTCACCGCACCCAGGGCGGCGGTGGTCGTGGAGCCCGGCGCGCCGTTCTCCACGATGACGATGCGATCCACGCCATTGGACCGCAGCGACGCGACGCACGCCTCGAGCGCCTGGTCCGCGTGGTAATCCACTACGACGGCGGCGACTGATCGGCTCACGACGCGCGGCGATCGCTCAAGAGCCGCTCGACGCCCGCGCGCCAGTCGGGCAATCCGCCCCACTGAGCGTGCCACTTGGTCGTGTCCAAGTCACTTCGACGAGGTCGCGTGGCGAGGGGTGGCGGTGCGAGCTGTTCGGTGGTGATCGCCTCGGCGAACGCCTCGCCGCGTCCGAGGCTGAGGCCAACGAATCGGGCGAGTTCAAACCAGGTGGTGGCGCCCTCGTTGGCCACGTGCCACACCCCACCGGGTCGTTCTCGCACCACCGTGACCAGGGCGCGCGCCAGGTCCGCGGCGAGCGTGATCGTCCCGGTCTGGTCGACGACGAAGCGCACGGTGGCACCCGACCGTGCCCGGTCGGCGATCACGTGCACGACACTGCGTCCGCGCACACCCATCACCCACGACGTGCGCACGATCGTGTCGTGCCCAGCGCAGCGCTGTTCGCCGCCCCACTTGGATGCTCCATACACGTTCAGGGGCCGCGGCTCGTCGGTTTCGACGTAGGCCGCACCCTTCTCGCCGTCAAAGACGTAGTCCGTCGAGACGGCGACGAAGTGGGCGCCGACGTCCTTCGATGCGGCCGACAAGAACCCCGTGGCGTCCGCGTTGACGCGAAAACACTGGTCGACATCACTTTCCGCCTGATCAACAGCGGTATACGCCGCGAGGTGGACCACCACGTCGGGACGGGCCATCTCGAAGGACCGGCGAATCGACGCCGCGTCGGTCACGTCGAGTTCGTGGCGGCTCAGTGCGAGGACCTCGAACTCGTCAGACGTCACGCCACGACCATCGGGTTGCCACCGCGGATCGGCGCCCGGCGGCGGGTTGGCGCCGAGCCACGAGACGAGATCAACACCGACCTGGCCACCGGCGCCCGTGATCAGCACGCGCGTCGGCCGGGTCATCGCGCACCGCGATCGTCGTGACGAAGGTGCACGACATCGGCCGCGGTAACGACGCGCCGAGCGCCGTCGACCTCGAGGACGAGCGCGCCATCAAGGTCGACGTCCACCGCCAGGCCCACGACCGGGTCGTCCACGAGCTCGACGCGAACGCGCTGACCAATCGTTGCCGAGCCAGTGAGGTACTCCTGACGCAGCACCGCCAGCCCGGCGTCGCTGTCGAGGTGCGCCCGACGAGCTTCGAGCTCCTCTAAGACGATGTCGGCCAGCGCCGCACTGCTGATGGTGACCCCCGTCGCTCGCCGTACGCTGGTCGCGGGCACGTCCGACGGGTGGGCCGTGAGGTTCAGGCCAATGCCGACCACCACCGCCGGCGGATCGCTCACCACGAGCTCACCGAGTACGCCGCCCACCTTCTCTTCGGCGACCAACAGATCGTTCGGCCACTTGAGCGTTGGACGCAAGCCGCACAAACGCACCAACGCCGCGCGCGTCGCCAAGGCCATCGCCGAGACCGCCCACAACGCCCCCCGCACTGACGAGGGGCGCAACAACACCGAGAGCAAGAGCGCGCTATCGGGTGGCGCTTCCCACGTTCGATCGAGGCGACCTCGCCCGGCGGACTGGAAGCGCGCCAGGACGCCACGGCCTTCGGGCGCACCACGGCGTGTCTCGGCCGCCAACCACGCATTCGTCGAGTCAATCGAGTCCACGTTGTCGATGCGCCAGATGATGTGGTCCACGCTCAGACTTTAGGGTTTGCGCTTCGGGTGGTAGAAAAGAACAATGCCGGGACGGAGGATCGCGTGTTACACAAGGTTCTAATCGCCAACCGCGGCGAGATCGCGGTGCGCGTCATGCGTACCTGCCGCGAACTCGGCGTCGCGACGGTCGCGGTATATTCCGACCTCGATCGCGACGCCCTGCACGTGCGCATGGCCGACGAGGCGTTCGCCCTGGGTGGTGCGAGCGCCGCCGAGAGCTACCTCAACACCGGGGCCATTATTGACGCGATCACGCGTTCGGGCGCTGACGCCGTTCACCCCGGTTACGGCTTCTTCTCGGAAAACACCGACTTCGCTCGGGCGATCACGTCGCTCGGCGTCACGTTCATTGGCCCCCCACCCGAAGCGATCGAGGTCATGGGCGACAAGATCTCCTCGCGTCTCGCCGCCGAGCGTGCCGGCGTGGCCGGCGTGCCGGGGCGCAGCGAGACGTTGTCGAGCCCCGACGAAGTGGTGGCCTTTGGTCGCGAGTTCGGCTGGCCGGTCGCCATCAAAGCCGCCTTCGGCGGTGGCGGACGCGGGATGAAGGTGGTCGCCGGCCCCGACGACGCCGCCGCCGCGCTCGAAAGTGCCCAGCGCGAAGCCCAGAGCTACTTCGGTCGCCCGGAGTGCTACGTCGAGCGCTACCTGTCGTGGCCACGTCACATCGAGATGCAAGTGCTGGCCGATCAACACGGCCACACGCTCTGGTTGGGTGAGCGCGACTGCTCGGCCCAGCGACGACACCAGAAACTGGTTGAGGAGTCGCCCGCGGCAAACTTTCCCGATTCCGTGCGCACCGCCATGGGCGAAGCCGCGGTCAAGGTATCGCGAGCGTGCGGGTACGTCAACGCGGGCACCGTCGAGTTCCTCTACCAAGACGGCGAGTTCTACTTCCTCGAGATGAACACCCGATTGCAAGTCGAGCACCCGGTTACCGAGTTGGTGACCGGCCTCGACCTCGTGGAGTGGCAGTTGCGCATCGCCGCCGGCGAAGCGCTCACCTTCGCCCAAGACGACGTGCGGTGCGACGGCCACGCGATCGAAATCCGCATCAACGCCGAAGACCCGGCCGGCGGCCGCTTCAGCCCGTCGCCGGGACGAATCTCGGAACTTCGGCCACCGGCCGGCCCGGGCGTGCGCCTGGACGCCGGCTACGAGGCGGGCGACACGATCTCGCAGTACTACGACAATTTGATCGGCAAGCTCATCGTGTGGGCCCCCGATCGCGATCGCGCCCGACGTCGGATGCTGCGCGCTATCGAAGAGACGGTCATCGAGGGCGTCGCGACGACGCTGCCGGCCGACACGATCATTCTCGCGAGCGACGACTTTGTCAACGCAACACATTCGACCAAGTGGGTAGAGGAGACACTCGACTTCGCTGGCGTGGCGAGCCCCACGGTGGCCGCGAGCGCCGACGACGTCCGCGTTCGACGCGACGTCGTCGCCGAAGTCGATGGCAAGCGCGTCGCCGTGTCGCTCTGGCTCACCGACGCGCAGGACCCGGGGCTGCCGCGCGCCACCAGCACCGCGGCCAAACCCCGACGACAACATCACGCGGGCGTCGTTGGTAGCGGTTCGGGCACCGTCGTGGTACCGATGCAGGGCACGATCGTCAAGGTTGCGGTGGCGGTCGGTCAGTCGGTCCAGGCCGGCGAGACCTTGGTGATCTTGGAAGCGATGAAGATGGAGAACGCCGTTGGCGCCGAAAAGTCCGGCGTGGTAACCGCCATCAAAGTCAAGCCCGGCGACGCCGTGAGCGCTGGCGACGTGGTCGCCGTCGTCGAATGACCGCGCGCGATTTAGCGGCGCTCGCCGTCGAGGACGCTCGGGCCGACCTGGTCGAACTGAGCCACTTCATTCACGCCCATCCGGAGCTGGGGTACGCCGAGTTCGAGAGCGCTGGCGCCGTCGCACGCCTCGCCGAAGCGCACGGTTTTGTTGTCGAACGGGGCGCGGCCGGGCTCGCGACCGCGTTTCGCGCGACCCGGGGTGACGGTTCACTCCACGTCGCGTTTTGCGCGGAATACGACGCCCTGCCCGATGTTGGCCACGCGTGTGGTCACAACATCATTGCCGCCACGTCCCTGGGGGCGGCGATCGGCCTCGCCGCGGTGGCCGACCAACTCGACCTCACCGTCGTCCTACTCGGCACGCCATCCGAGGAAGGCGGTGGCGGCAAGATCGACCTTCTCAACGCGGGCTATTTCGATGACGTGCACGCCGCACTGATGCTTCACCCGTGGCCGAACGATCGGCTTGATGCCGCGTGTCTCGCGGTGGACCACTTCGACGTGCGCTACGAGGGTCGCGAGGCGCACGCTTCGGCCGCGCCCTGGGAGGGCGTCAATGCGCTCGACGCGCTCACGATCGCTCAAGTCGCGCTCAGTCTCGCTCGCCAGCAGTTTCGCCCCGGTGACCAACTTCACGGCATCGTCGTCGACGGAGGCTCGGCCGCCAACATCATTCCGTCGCGCGTCGTGGGACGCTACATGGCGCGTTCGGTCACCAGTGCTCGACTGGGCGAACTACGTGAACGCCTGCATCGATGCTTCCGCGCTGGCGCCGTCGCCACCGGCGCGTCGCTGACGATCACTGAGCTGGGCAGCTCGTTTTCCCACATGGAGTCCGATCCCGATATCCTGCGCCACTACCGCGCCGCCGCCGAGCGCCTCGGGCGCTCATTCGAGCTCGACGACGCCGGCGAACCGCCACCGACGCTCTCGACCGACATGGCCAACGTCTCACTGGCCGTACCGTCGATCCACCCGCTCTTCGCCATACCGACTGGCGGCGCGGTGAACCACCAACCCGAATTCGCGGCCGCGTGCGTGGGCGAGGCGGCCGACGGCGCCGTGGTGCAGGGCGCTCTCGCGCTGGCCATCACGGCCGTTGACGTGGCCCAGGACGACACCCTGCGCACCCGACTCATGGAGAAGACATGATCAACGAACACGCCATCGTACGAATCGATCCCCGCGATCACGACGCCTTCGAAGCGGCCGTGCGGGGCGCCTTCGCGATTATCGAGGCGGCGCCGGGCTGTCACGGCGCCGAACTGCGCCCTCAGCACGAGGATCACGCCATCTATCTGCTCACGGTGCGCTGGACCTCGGTTGACGCGCACCTGCGTTTCCGCCAAACACCATTGTTCGAGCAGTGGCGAACGGCCACGCACCCCTTCTACGTCGTCGCCCCCGAAGTGACCCACTTCCTGGAGCCCATCGAGCGTTAGCTCGGTTGATAGGTCCCGAAGGTCTCACGCAACGTATCGGCGACCTCGCCCAACGTCGCCATCCGCGCGAGCGCGAGTTTCATTGGGTACAACAGGTTCGCCGAGCCTCGTGCGGCGACGGCCACATCGGCGAGAGCGGCGCGCACGGCCTCCGCGTCGCGTTCTCCCTTGACGCGGCGCACGCGCGCAACTTGTTGCTGCTGCTGGGTCTCGTCGATCGGGAACACTTCGGTCGGCACGCTCTCGCGGTCGGCGAACTGGTTGACGCCGATGACGACCTTCTCACCTCGATCAACGCGCCGCGCGAAATCGTACGCCGCGGCTTCGATCTCGTCTTGCATGTAGCGCGCCTCGATGGCGGCCACCGCGCCACCCATCTCGTCGATGGTCGCGATGTACTGACGAGCCAGACGCTCAACGTCTGCCGTCAACGATTCGACGAAGTACGAGCCAGCCAGCGGGTCTACGGTGTCAGCAACGCCGGACTCGTACCCCACGATCTGCTGTGTTCGCAGTGCGAGCTTGGCGGCTCGCTCGGTGGGCAACCCCAGCGCCTCGTCAAAGCCGTTGGTATGCAGACTCTGGGTGCCACCGAGCGCCGCCGCCAGGGCCTGGAGCGTGACGCGGACGATGTTGTTTTCGGGCTGCTGGGCGGTCAGCGTTGATCCACCCGTCTGGGTGTGGAAGCGCAACATCAACGAGCGCGGGTCCGTGGCGCCAAATCGGTCGCGCATGACCGACGACCAGATACGCCGAGCGGCTCGATACTTCGCAATCTCCTCGAAGAGATTGTTGTGGGCGTTGAAGAAGAAACTGAGCCGCGGCGCGAAGTCGTCGAGCGATAGCCCGGCCGCCAAAGCGGCCTCCACGTACGCGATGCCGTTGGCCAGGGTGAAGGCGACTTCCTGCACCGCCGTCGAACCCGCTTCGCGGATGTGATAGCCCGAGATCGATATCGTGTTCCAATTCGGAATTTCGCGAGCGCAGTACGCGAAGGTGTCGACGATCAGGCGCATTGACTGGCGCGGCGGATAGATGTAGGTCCCGCGGGCGACGTACTCCTTCAGGATGTCGTTCTGAATCGTGCCGCGCAACTGGGTCCCGGGGACGCCGCGCTCCTCGCCGACCAGCTGATAGAGCAACAGCAACGTCGAGGCCGTTGCGTTGATCGTCATCGAGGTCGTCACGCGGTCCAGGGGTAGATCCGCGAGCAGCAGGCGCATGTCCTCGAGCGACGACACCGCGACGCCAACCTTGCCGACCTCGCCCTCGGCGCGGGGATGGTCGGCGTCGTAGCCCATCTGCGTCGGCAGGTCGAAGGCGCACGAGAGCCCGGTCTGGCCGGCTTCGAGGAGGAACTTGAAGCGTTCGTTGGTGGACTCGGCCGTACCGAAGCCGGCGTACTGGCGCATGGTCCACAGCCGACCGCGGTACATCGTCGGGTGCACGCCGCGCACGAAGGGGTACGCACCCGGCTCGCCCAACTGGGTCTGGGGATCAAACCCCTCGAGGTCCGCGGCCCGATAGACCGGTCGTATCTCAATGCCTGAGTCTGTCTCGCGTCTCTCGTCACTCACCGCTCGTAGATTAGATCGTGGTTCAACAACTCTTTGGCGAAATGCCAACCGTGGCGGGTGCGCGTGGACCACAATGGACTGGTGTACTGTCCCGCCTGCGGAAGTGAGACGGCTGCGCCCTACTGCGCCGTGTGCGGGGCGCCGATCGCCAACGCCGAGTTAACCGTCGGCTCGTCCCAGCAGCTCGGCGGGTGGTGGCGTCGCGTAGGCGCGACCTTCACCGACAACATCATCTTGCTGCTACCGACCACCGTCGTGCTCATTTTGATCGGGGCGATCGCCGGATCTCTGGTCGGGGCGCTCGCGGGCATCGCCACCCAGGGCGCGTACCAGGTGCTGCTGCTCAGCTCACCGCGTGGCCAAACGCTCGGCAATCGAATCGTCGCCACGCGCGTACGCGACCGCAACACCGGGGGGCCCATCTCCACGCGCCAAGCGATGTGGCGTTGGGGCTTTATCGCGGCCTACAGCGTCATCGCCCTCGTCAACAGTCCAATTTCGACCGCCATCGCCACGGTGGTCGCGCTGGTCGACGTGCTCTTCCCCCTGGCGAATCCGATGAAGCAGACAATCCACGATCGGCTGGCCGGCACGATCGTCGTCACCGCCAGTTAGCGCTACGGGCCAACGACGGGGGCTTGCGTCGACCTAGGCCCGCACCGTCGCGTGCGGCATGCAGAGGTCATCGTATTCGGCGATCACGATCGGATCCGCGTCGTCGCCGCACGCGGGACACGACGGGTCGCGACGGACCTTGAACGTTCGAAAGCTCTCATCCATGGAGTCGTAGGTCAACAGCCGACCCACCAGCGGCTCGCCCAGGTCCAAGACGAGCTTGATCGTCTCGATCGCCTGAATCGACCCAATAATGCCCGGCAACACGCCCAGTACACCCGCCTCTGCGCAACTCGGCGCGAGTTCGGGCGGCGGTGGTTCGGGAATCATGCAGCGGTAGCACGGTCCGACGTAGGGATCGAAGATCGTTACCTGTCCCTCGAAACGGAAGATGGAGCCGTGCACGACCGGGATCCGTTTCACCAGCGCCGCGTCGTTCACCAGGTACCGCGTCGGAAAGTTGTCCGTGCCATCCACGATGACGTCGTAGCCATCGAGAATGTCCAAGACATTGTCCGCTCCCAGTCGGGTGTCGTAGGTCTTTACCACGAGATCGGGATTGATCGCGGTCAAGGTCAGCTTGGCGCTCTCCACCTTGCGCATGCCGACGCGATCGAGATTGTGCAAGACCTGGCGTTGTAGGTTCGACGCGTCAACGACGTCCATGTCAATGATCCCGATGGTGCCGACGCCGGCGGCCGCCAGGTAGAGCGCGGCCGGTGAGCCGAGCCCGCCCGCACCCAGCAAGAGGACCTTGGCGTCGAGCAGTTTCATCTGGCCCTCGTCGCCGACCTCGGGCAGCAGCAGGTGACGCTGGTAGCGGTTGCGCTGATCGGCACTGAGCGTGCGCGGCGTCGACCAGGTCAGCCCCTCGTCCTTCCACCGGTTGAAACCGCCGATGACCGATACGACGTCGGTGTAGCCAAGGTCTTGGAGCGTCTTGGCGGCGAAGGCCGAACGCACACCGCCGGCGCAGTAGACCGCGATCGGTGCGTCCTTGTTGGTCAGGCGAGACTCGACGGCAAACTCGAGGTTTCCCCTCGGAATGTGCACGGCGCCGGGGATCGCACCCTGCTCGTGCTCGTCGGGCTCGCGAACGTCGAGGAGCTGGTATCGATCGAGGCGCGCCGCCACGTCGTGAGGTTCCACCTCACGAATCGTGCGTTTCGCCTCGTTCAACAAATCGCGTGGGCTCGGCACCGTCTACTCCTTTGGCTTGGCGAAATCCTACTGTCCGAGTCGAGATTCCCGACCGCGTGCTAAACCACGGTGCGTGGACATGGCCCAACTCCTGGCCCGGCGACGTATGACGCGTTCCTTCGACGGTACGCCGGTGGACTCGGACTGGTTGGACGACCTCTGCGCGACGGCACTGTGGTCCCCGACCGCGGGCAATTGCGCGGGGGTGCGCATGTACACCGTCGGCGCTGAGCGGGTCGGGGCCTATTTCGAGCGGGCGACCGACGCCGAGTGGCGCGAACGAGCCGCGCGTTTCGAGGGGCTGCGCCGCGCCGGGGCCGTGGTGGTGGTCACCTCGCGCCCCCAGGACTACCTGGATCGCTACGGCGAAAGCGACAAGCGGGCGTCGGGTCTCGCGTCGCGCGATGCGTGGCGCGTACCGTACTGGCACACCGACGCCGCGATGGCGGCCATGTCACTGCTCTTGCTACTCGAGGAGCGTGGGTGGTCCGCGACCCTGTGGGGCAACTTTCGTCACGACGACGACGTCCTCGCCTGGATCGGCGCCCCCGATGAGGCACTCTTCGGTTCGATCCTTATCGGCCGAGCCGACGGCGGCGGCGTCCGGGCGCGTTCGCTCGACCGAGATGTCCCGTCGCGTGCCGCGCGGGTGCGTCGGGTCGACTAGGGACGCCGAGCCGCGGCGTCGATCACTTCGACGATGGTGCGCAGACCAAAGGCCGTCCCCCCCTTGGAGGTGTAGCCGCGTGCCGCGTCGCTGCGACCCGGTCCGGCGATGTCGAAGTGTGCCCACGGTCGTCCGCCGGTGAAGCGGCGCAAAAACAGCGCCGCGACGACCGATCCCGCTAGACCAATCTTGCCAATGTTCTTCAGGTCCGCCACGTCGGAGTCGAGTTGTCCCTCGTACGAATCGGTCAGGGGCATTCGCCACAGTTGCTCGCCGGACCGAGAACCGGCCGCGAGCACCGCGGCCGCGACGTCGTCGTGCGACGCGTACAGGGCACCCACCTCGTCACCCAACGCCACTCGCTGCGCGCCGGTGAGGGTCGCGATATCGATGATCAGGTCCGGTGCGGACTCCGTGGCGAGACTAAGTCCGTCGGCCAACACCAGCCGACCCTCGGCGTCGGTGTTGAGGACTTCGACGGTGAGGCCATTGCGTATCGTGAGAACGTCACCGGGCTTGACCGACCTCGAACCCGGTAGGTTCTCCGCCATTGGCGCGATCACGCTCAGGCGAACCGCCACGCCCAACTCGCTGATCGCTCGCAACGCACCGAGGACGATCGCCGCCCCGGACATGTCAGTCTTCTGGTTCATCATCGAGTCGACTGGCTTAAGCGACAGGCCGCCCGAGTCGAAGGTGATCCCCTTGCCGACGAGCGCCACGTGCACCAGTGGTGCCGTGGGCTCGGGATCGTAGACGCCGTACAGGAGCCGCGTGGGCTGCGCCGACCCCTGCCCGACACCGAGCAGGCCGCCCAGCCCCTCGGCTCGCGCCCGGGACTCGGTCCACGCCTCGATGCGCACGTGCGGCGACGCTTCGAAGAGTTCGATCGCGACGCGGGCCATCTCGCGCGGCGTCATGAGGTTCGCCGGCGTATTGATCAGCTGGCGGGCCCAGTTCACTGCCGTGGCGACGACGGCACCGCGTCGCGCGCCGGCCGCGGCGGCGTCGTGCGACGCGACGGTCGGCAACGGACGACCGACCGGAACCAGGTCGAACGCCGGGGCGGCCGACCGCTTGTAGTCGTAGGCGGCGAGCACCGCTCCCTCGGCCACGGCCTGGGCAATCACGAAGGCGTCGTCGACTTCGTCCGCGGCCAGCAGAAAGCTCGCCGCGTCGCCGCCCGCGAGTCGAACGCCGGCCGCGGCACCTTGTCGAAACCCGTCGGGGTCACCGGACCCGACCGACACCAGCACGACGGTGGGCTCGCCCGCGGCGCGCAGCGTTACGTGGGCGCCCGGCTTCTCGCTCAGCCCGAGGCGAGCGACCCAGTTCCCATCGTCGCTGCGCGCGAGGGAGAACGTCTCCAAGGCGACGAGCAGCGCGTCGCCCAGCGTCGCCACGCCATCACGAAATCGCACCGGCACAATGATGGTCGAGCGTTGCGAGGCGTCATTGAGCGTGGCGATACGTACGGTATTGGACATCTACTCTCCTCAGTGCGCTCGCGCGGTCCGGTGGCTCGGCCCCTCGGCCCAGCGCGCCATCGTCCAGACTAAGTCACTCAGGCGGTTGAGATAAGCAACGACGAAGCTCTCGTCGAGTGGGAGGCCGACCGCGATACGCTCCGCCCGGCGTACCACCGTGCGCGCGACGTCCAACGCGGCCGACAGTGGGTTCTCGCCGGGAACGACGAACTCGCGTGGCATGGTGATCTCCTCGGACAGTCGATCGATCTCACGCTCGAGCCGCTCGACCATCTCACTCGTGACCAGTGATTTCCCCGCCACGAGCTTCTTACGATTCACCGGCGCGGTCGCCACCTCGGCCATCAAGACCCAGAGATCGCGCTCTAGCGTGATCAGCAGCTCGCCCAGCGAGCTCGTCGCCTCGGTCATCGAGCGCGCCCACCCCAGCGCCGCCTGGGCCTCGTCGACGGCGCCGTTCACCTCAATCGCGGCGGCGCTCTTAGGGACGCGACCGCCGAAATAGAGGCCCGTCGTCCCGTCGTCGCCGTGGCGGGTATAGATCTTCACGTCATCAGCGTAGTGATCGTCACTCGCCGATAGCCTGGCCACTGCATGGAAACGGTTCGACTGCCCTACGCGAGGCCCGCGGCCAACGACCCCTACCTGGCCGCACTGGCCGACCGCGTCCTCATCTACGACGGCGCGACCGGGACCAATCTGCAGCTCCAGAATCTCTCGGCGGCCGACTTCGGCGGTGAGGCCTTCGAGGGCTGCAACGAGATCCTCACCATCACCAAGCCCGACGCCATCGAACGGCTACACCGCTCGTTTCTCGACGTCGGCGTCGACGTCATCGAGACCGACTCGTTCGGAGCGTTCGCCACGGTACTGGCCGAATACGGCATCGCCGACCGCGCACTCGAGCTCGCCATCGCGTCGGCGACGATCGCGCGGCGCGTCGCGGATCAGTACTCGAGTCCCGGCTCCCCGCGTTTCGTTGCCGGTTCCATCGGCCCGGGCACCAAGTTCCCGACCCTCGGGCAGATCCGCTATGACGACCTGGTTGCCAGCTACGAAGAGCTGGCCTACGGCCTGCTCGAGGGGGGTGTTGACGTACTCCTGGTGGAGACCATGTTCGACCTACTCGCCGGCAAGGCGGCGATCGCCGCCTGTCATCGAGCCATGGCCCGCCACGGCCGGATCGTTCCCATCCAGGCCCAAGTAACTATTGAGATTTCGGGTCGCATGCTGCCCGGCACCGAGATTGGTGCGGCGATCACCGCCCTGACCCCGTTGGGCATCGACGTGCTGGGCATCAACTGCGCGACGGGACCCGTCGAGATGTACGAACCGCTGCGTCAACTGGCCGGGACCGCACCCCTGCCCGTCTCCTGTCTGCCCAACGCCGGGTTGCCGAGCGTCGTCGACGGCGCGATGCATTACGACCTCTCCCCCGAGGAACTCGCCGAGCACCACACCCGATTCGTCACCGAGTACGGCATCAACGTTGTGGGCGGTTGCTGCGGCACCACACCCGAGCACCTGGCGCACGTCGTCTCGGCCATCCGGCCCCTGTCGCGGGCCCGTCGCGCGCCAGTGCTTGAGCCGGGGGTGGCCTCGATCTACGCCGCGACCCCCTACGAGCAGGAGCGCTCGGTGCTGCTGGTTGGCGAGCGAACCAACGCGAACGGCTCCAAGAAGTTTCGCGACGCCATGCTCGCCGGCGACTGGGAGACCTGCGTCAGCATCGGCCGCGATCAGATCCGTGAGGGGGCGCACGTCCTCGACGTCTGCGTTGACTACACCGGGGCCGACGGCGTACGCGACATGGACGAGGTCATGAGTCGTCTCGCCACCCAGTCTTCGGTCCCCATCATGGTGGACACCACCGAGACGGTGGTGGCCCGTCGGGCACTGACGTGGCTGGGCGGCAAGGCAATGCTGAACTCCGTGAACCTCGAGGAGGGTGATGGACCGGGCACCCGACTAGACGGCTTCTTAAGTCTCGCCGCCGAATTCGGATGCGCCGTCGTGGCGACGTGCATCGATGAGGAGGGTCAGGCGCGAACGGCCGACTGGAAGGTCCGAGCCGCGAGCGCGATCACCGACCTCGCGGTTTCGCGTTACGGTCTCGACCCTCGAGACATCTTCATCGATCCGCTCGCGCTGCCTCTGTCCACGGGCATGGCTGAGTCGCGACGCGACGGGATCGAGACGATCGAAGCCATCGGCCGAATCAAGTCCGAGCTACCGGGCGTGCGGACCATCCTCGGCCTCTCCAACGTTTCCTTCGGGCTCAATCCCGCCGCGCGCCAGGTCCTCAACAGCGTCTTCCTGCACGAGTGCGCCGCGGCCGGTTTGGACGCGGCCATCGTGCACGCCTCCAAGATTCTGCCGCTGGCGCGAATCGACGACCAGGCTCGCGCGGTGTGTCTCGATCTGATCTACGACCGGCGACGAGAAGATTACGATCCCTTGAGCACGCTCCTCGGGCTCTTTGAGGGATTGAGCGTCGCCGCCGCAGCGACGACCCCACTGGACGACCTAGCACTGGAAGATCGCCTACGCCGACGCATCATCGATGGTGCGCGCGTGGGTCTCGAGTTAGACCTCGACGCCGCGCTCGCCCAGGGCATCGGGCCGCTCAGCATCGTCAACGACCTGCTCCTGGACGGCATGCGCGAGGTGGGTGAACTCTTTGCGTCCGGCGAGATGCAGTTGCCCTTCGTTCTACAGAGCGCCGAGACCATGAAGGCCGCGGTGTCCCACCTCGAGCCCCACATGGAGAAGAGCGACCAGGGGGGCCGTGGTCGCGTCGTACTGGCAACGGTCAAGGGTGACGTCCACGACATCGGCAAGAACCTGGTCGACATCATCTTGACCAACAACGGCTACGAAGTGATCAATCTTGGCATCAAGGTTGGCATCAACGAGATGCTGCAGGCGGTTGACGAACATCACGCGGACGCCCTCGGCATGAGTGGACTGCTCGTCAAGTCAACGCTCATCATGCGCGAGAACCTGGAACTCATGAATGAGCGAGGCATGCAGCGCGTACCGGTGTTGCTCGGCGGCGCCGCTCTCACGCGCACCTACGTCGAGCGCGACCTACGCGAGGTCTACCAGGGTCGCGTGTTCTACGGCAAGGACGCCTTCGAGGGGTTGCGCGTCCTCGACCGGCTGGGCGAGTTGCGCCGCCACGACGAGGATGACCCCCTGTTTGGGCGCGAACCGTCGACGCGGCGAGTCCATCGCCGCCTGGCGTCGAACGAGGCGGCGGACCCGACCGGCCAGCCTCGGCGCAGCCCGTCGGTGCCCCTGGACAATCCGCTGTTCACCCCACCGTTTCTCGGCAGTCGAGTGGCCAAGGGCATCGCGATCAGCGAGATCAGTGACTACCTGAACCTCACGGCCCTCTTTCGCAACCAGTGGGGGTTTCGTCCCGAAGCGGGCGAGGGCGATCCGACGTTCAAGGAGCGGATCTCGTCGACCCTGCGCGAGCAACTGGCCATCGCCCAGCGCGATGACCTGCTCGTCCCCCAAGTCGTGTGGGGTCACTTCCCCGCCGCGGCCGACGGGAACGACCTGGTGATCTTCACCGACGACGTGCGCAACCACGAGCGCACGCGCTTCACCTTTCCGCGCCAGGGCGCCGATCCCTACCTGTGCATCGCTGATTTCTTCCGACCGCTCGGATCGCCAGATCGCGACTACGCGAGTTTCATGCTCGTGACGATGGGGCCACGGATCTCGGAGCGCACGCGAGCGCTCTTCGACGAAAATCGCTACACCGACTACCTGCTCTTGCACGGGCTCGGTGTCGAAATGGCCGAGGCTTTGGCCGAGTTCTGGCACCACCGTATCCGCGAGGAGTTGGGCTTCGCCCACGAGGATGGACCGACCCTGGCCGGACTCTTTCGCCAGAAGTACCGCGGTGGGCGCTACTCGTGGGGTTACCCGGCCTGTCCCGACCTCGCCGACAACGCCAAGGTCGCCACGCTGCTCGGAGCCGATCGGATCGGCGTGAGCGTCTCGGATGGCTTCCAATTGCACCCCGAACAGACGACGGACGCGATCATCTGCCACCACCCGTCGGCGAAGTACTTCATCGCCTAACGCCTTCGCGTCGAGCGATGACCGCTGCGTGTCGCGACCAGACAGGCGCAACGCGAAAACCTAAGGTTGAGTTGTGGCGCACTCCCCCTCTCGTCGCGCACTGCTGCGGGGCATTGGCCTCGCGGTTGGTGGCGTCATCCTCAGCGAATCCGCCGACGCGTCGACACCAACCACGACGGTGCCCGACGGCGTGATTCCCCACGGCGCCCGCGCCGAGTGGGTACGGCGCGAAAACACCAGACCGGGCGACGGCTCGTGGCTGCGGGGTGTCGCGGCACCGGCCGGTGAACTCGAGGGCTACGCCGACGCCACGAGCGTCAACCTCGGCGGCACCATTTCCTTCTTCGTCAGCACGCCGTCGCCGACGTACTCGTTCTCGGTCTTCCGCATGGGTTACTACCAGGGCCTCGGTGCTCGTCTGGTCCAAACCGGTGCCCGCCTTCGAGGCGTGAGCCACCCGATACCCGCGCCGGATCAGTACGGCACCGTTGACTGTCACTGGCCAACGGCCTTTCGCCTGCGCCTCGATAAGCGCTACCTGCCGGGACAGTACCTGGTGCGCCTCGAGAACGCCTCGCACCAGTTCCGCTTCATTCCGTTTCTCGTGCGCGATGATACGTCGCGCGCAACGTTCGTCTACCTGAGCGCCGTGACAACCTGGCAGGCCTATAACACCTGGGGGGGCTTCAGCCTGTATCGACAGACGACACCGGTCGGCGCGGTGCCGATCAGCGACGTGAATCGGGCGGTACGCGTCTCGTTCAACCGGCCCTACGACCGCGTGTTCGCCAACGGGGCGGCCGACTTCGTCGGCAACGAATTCCCGCTGCTCTTTCTGGCCGAGCAGCTGAGTTTGGACCTGACGTACTGGACGGACATCGACCTGCACCAGCGTGGTCAACTCCTCACCCGTCATCGGGCGCTGTTGTCGTTGGGCCACGACGAGTACTACTCACCGGCCATGCGGGGCGCGGTCACCCGGGCGGTTGCCCGCGGCGTCAACGTGGCGTTCTTCGGCGCCAACTTCTGCTATCGCAAAATTCGATTCCAGCCGGGCGTCAACGGCCCCGACCGCCTGATGATCAACTACCGCTCGACGGCCGACCCGATCACCGCGACCGACCCCGCGCTCGCCACGGTCAACTGGAGTCAGTATCCGTCGGACCTGCCCGAAAGCACCTTCACGGGCTCGATCTACGGGGGGGTTGACGGTACCGGGTCGCTCACGGTGGTCGAAGCGTCGTCGTGGCTGTGGCGCGGCACCGGCGTTCGCAACGGCACCGTTCTCGCCGGCGCCCTAGGTGGCGAGTTCAATCACTACGATCCGGCGACGACCAACCCGCCCAACGTACAGATCCTCGGCCATTCCGCCGTCGGCGGTGGCGTGAGCGACGTCACCTACGTCGCCGAGCGGGGCCAGGGCGGCGTTTTCGCGAGTGGCACCGGCCACTGGATCTTCGACCTCTCGGACGCCCCACGACTGGGCAACTTCTGGGTGCCGGCGCCGCTGGCGAACGTGACCCCGGTCGTGCGACGCGCCACGATCAACATCTTCTCACGTTTCGCGATCGGACCGGCCGGACTCACGACGCCGTCGGTCGCCAACACCGCCACGTTCTACTGAGTAGTGCGACGCAGCTTGGTCAGAGGTTCTTAACGCACGCCATTTCGGCGAGAGCAAACTGCTGCCAGTCGTGCTCCCAGTTCGTGATGTGCGTCTGCCAATACTTGGCGTAACTCGGCAGCGACTTGGCGAAGACGTCGAACTTCAAGTAGTCGACCAGCTGGGTCATCACTTCCTTCGTACCGGCGTTGGGCGCGGTCGCGGCGAGCTTCTCAAAGGTTGGCAGTACGGACTTGGCGAAGGCGCGGTACGCCGACCAGTTCTTCGAGTTCACCGGCGCCTTGGGGTGGAAGGCGAAGAGGGTCGAGCAAAATGGGCTCGGACTGGCCGAGACGAGCTGACCCGCCCCGGCCGGCGTCACCGTCGTCGTAGCCAACCCCAACGCCAGCGCTACGGTGAGCGCGCTGACGCGCCCAGCAATGCGAATCCACGTTCGTTTCATTCTCCCCCCAATCAATCAGAGCGCCCGCAGGGCTAGCACGGGCCGCTTGCTGAGAATAGCCTTAGCACACGCGACGTCAACGGGCGCGAAACGCGGACGCTATTCATCACCACCGGTAATGATCAGGGTTAACGGCGAATCGGCGTGCCCACCGGCGTCGCCGCGCTGAGCGCCTCACCGGCGTGGTAACTCGAGCGCGTCAGCGGTGAGGACTGGACGTGTCCCAGCCCCAACCGACGGCCCCGCCGAGCGAGCTCGTCGAACTCGGCGGGATCCCACCACCGCGCCACCGGCAGGTGATCGGCGCTGGGGCGAACGTACTGCCCGATCGTCACGATGGCTACCCCGACGCTCGCGAGGTCGGCGAGGGCTTCTTCGACTTCGTCCGGCGTCTCACCGAGTCCGACCATCAGTCCCGACTTCGTGGTCAGACCCTGCGCGCTCGCGCGCGCGAGCACCGTCAACGATCGCAAGTACCCCGCGCTGGGGCGAGCGGCTCGCTGGAGCCGGGCCACCGTCTCGAGATTGTGGTTCACGACGTCGGGCCGAACGTCGAGCACCAGCTGGAGCGAGGCGGCGTCGCCCTTGAGATCACTGATGAGTACTTCGACCGCGGTCGCCGGTGAGCGTTCTCGGATGGCCACCACGGTTGCGGCGATCGCGGCGGCGCCACCGTCGCGAAGATCATCACGCGCCACGCAGGTCACCACCGCGTGGCGAAGCCCGAGCCGCACCACCGCTTCGGCGACTCGATCGGGCTCGGTCGGGTCCAGCGCCAAGGGTTTACGCGTATCGATGAGGCAGAAGCCGCAAGCCCGCGTGCATCGCTCGCCGTTGACCATGAAGGTCGCGGTTCCCGACGCCCAGCACTCGTAGATGTTGGGGCAACCCGCCTCCTCGCACACGGTCACCAACCGAAGGTCCTCGGTGAGCCGTCGCAGTGATTGGTAGCGCGATCCCATGTGCGCCTCGACGCGCAGCCACGATGGCTTGCGAGCGCGCAGCTCGACACCGGCGTCGGGATCAACCCCGGCGTGGCGCAGCCGACGCAGCAGCGGGCGGTCGCCCGTCGAGCCAGCGCCACCGCGATCGACCGCGGCGACCGAGCCCGGTCCCCCCAACATCTGATCGAGTTGCTCGCCCAGGAAGTCCCCGACCTCGGACGACGAAACGCGCACCCCCAGGGAACGTAGCGACGCGACCGGTTTGTCCGCGATGCCGCACGGAACGATGGCGCGGAATCCGGCCAGGTCGACGTCGACGTTGAGCGCCACGCCGTGCAGCGTGCGACGTTGCCCGGCTCGATTGCGTTCGGTGCGCACGCCGACCGCGGCGATCTTCGCCGGCTCGTCGTCGAGTTTGGCCCAGACGCCCGGATAGCCTTCCAGGCGACCTACTCGACCGAGTGCGCCCGTCGGATCGAAGTGCGTGGCCGTAGCGATTACCGCTTCCTCGAGTCGTCGCACGTGTTCTCGTCCAGCCGATGGATCGTCCGCGACGCTTACCACCGCCCACGCGACCACCTGTCCGGGACCGTGATACGTGACGTCACCGCCTCGATCGGCCGCAACGACGTCCGCATCAAGGGTCTGCGGGGGCACCAAGAAGTGCTCGGGCTGGGTCCGGATGCCCATGGTGTAGGTGGGGGGATGCTCGAAGACCAAGACGTAGTCATCGCGTGCGTCGAGAATCGCTCGCTGGAAGTCATTGGCCTCGCGGAAGGTGACGCGACCCAGGTGACGACGACGCAGCACTCAGTGCTCGCTCTCGAGGTCCAGGCCGGCGAGCAGCTCCGCGACTCGTTCGAGGTAGTTGGTGGCGCTAAACGGCTCACAGACTCGGTGATCGAACGACAGTCCGAGGATGACGCGTCGGCCAACCGACACCGTGGGACCACGCTCGGGGTCCTCGACCACCACCGCGGCCCGACGAACGCTGCCCATCGACAACACCGCGACTTGGGGCTGGATGATGATCGGCTGGGACCAGAGCGCATTCGGTCCCGTCGGGCCCACCAGTGTGAACGTCCCACCCATCAGGTCGTCGGCCGTCAACTGGCGGGTCGCCACACGATCTTGCAACTCGTGCGCCCGTCGAGCGAGCGCCCGAAGCGTCAGTCCAGCCGCGGCGTGCACGACCGGCACGAGCATCCCGTCGCGAAGCACTTCGCGCATGAAGCCAAGGTTGACCGTCCGGTGCACCACGAGCTCATCACCGGCGAACGTGGCGTTGAGAAACTCGAACTCGCCCAACGCTCGAACCGCCGCCAGTCCCACCACGACCTCGTCGGAGATGGGCACGCCGTCACGAGTCACTCGACCGAGTGTGTCCAACCGATCAATGATCGAGGCGTCGACCTCGACCGCGACGTAACCGTGCGGCGTGCTTTGCGTGGAGAGCGTCATGTGCTGACCCATGCGACGCAGTCCATTGGACAGCGGGACGACAATGTCGTCAGTCGGGCCATTCATCACCGCGCGTTCCGCGTCACGTCGGGTGATGGCGCCGCCCGGTCCCGACCCGCGCACGGTCCCCGGCTCAACGCCCCCGTCGGCGAGAATTCGACGAACCACGGGCGACATCACGACGCCCGCCGGCGACGGCGAGGCTGGTGGCGCCACCGGCGGCAACGGGGACGCCGCGGGTGGTGCTGGCGCCGGTGCTGGCGCGGACGGCGCGGACGCTTCGGGCGTTGGGCGAGCAGCCGGCGTCGACGCTGAACCGGCACCGGCTGCCTCGTCAATGACCGCGACGCGTGAGCCCGTCTCGACGGTGTCACCCTCCTCGGCCAGAATGGCGATCAACACGCCGGCGGCGGGCGAGGGCATCTCGGAGTCAACTTTGTCGGTCGACACCTCAAAGAGCGGCTCGTCGCGAGCCACGACGTCCCCCACCTGCTTGAACCAGCGGGTGATGATCCCTTCGGTCACCGACTCGCCGAGCGACGGGAGGGTCACGTCAGCCAACGTGCAGCCCCCGGCCGGCCAGCGCGAGTAGCGTTTCACCGAAGGTTTCCGACAGCGAGGGGTGCGGTTGGATCAGGGCCGCGGCTTCCTCGGCGGTCGCCTCCCAATTCACGGCGTAGTAGGCCGCGCCCAACTGTTCGGTGACCCAGGGACCCGCCATGTGCACACCGAGTATCTGGCCCGCGGTCCCGTCGGGACGCTTCTCCGCGATGACTTTCACCACGCCGTCAGTGTCACCGATGATTTGGGCCCGACTGTTGCCGCCGAAGGGATCCTTCTTGACGATCACCTCGTAGCCACGTTCCTTCGCCGCGGCCTCGGTCAGACCGACGAAGGCCACCTCGGGGTTCGAGTAGATAGCCCACGGCACACGGTCGTAATCCACCGGAATCGCCGGTTCGCCGAGAATGGTCTTGATGGCCACGATCGCCTCGGCGAAACCCACGTGGGCCAGTTGCGGGGTATTGGCGACGATGTCACCCACGGCGAAGACGTGCGGGTTGGCGGTGCGCATCGCCGCGTCGGCCACCACGAAGCCACGTTCGTTGACCTCAACGCCGGTGCCCTCGCCGAGCAGTCCCTCACTTCGGGGCCGACGCCCGACGGCGAGAACGATCACGTCCACGGCCACGTCCTCACCACCATCAACGTGCACGGTGGTCGTACGTTTCTTCGGCGAGTGCCCGGTAACCGTGACCCCGGCGCGCACGTCGATGCCGCGCTTCTTGAAACTGCGCTGTACGACGCTCACGACTTCACTGTCGCAACCCATGAGAATGGTCGGCAGGCTCTCGAGCACCGTCACCTTCGTCCCCATGTCAGCGAGCATCGAGGCGAATTCACAGCCGATCGCGCCACCACCGATCACGACGGCACTGGTCGGCAGCGTCGAAAGGTCAAGGAATTCGTCCGAGGTGAGCACGATCGTGCCGTCCAGGTCAAAGCCCGGCAGCGTGCGCGGCACCGAACCCGCGGCCAGGATCACGTTGGTCCCGCGCACCTCGGTGCCGGCGTCCGCGCCGTCGACCACCCGAACCGTCAGGTCGGCGTCGAGCCGTGCGGTGCCCTCGAATACGGTGACCTTGCGCCCCTTCAGGAGACCGGACAGGCCCTTGTGCAGCTTGTCGACCACTTCGCTCTTGCGACGCTGGCTCATCGAGAAGTCAACGGCTACCGCGCCGGTGTCGATCCCGAAGGCGCTCGCGTGCTCGATCGTTCGACGTACGTGCGCAGTCTCGAGAAACTCCTTGGCCGGCACGCATCCCCGATGCAGGCACGTACCGCCGACCTTGTCTCGCTCGATGAGCGCGACGGACAACCCCGCCGAGGCGCCGTAGAGCGCGGCGGCGTAGCCGCCCGGCCCACCCCCAATGATCACGACATCAAACTGGTGGGCCTCGTTCGCCACGGTCCCGTCCCTTCATTTCTTGGTCTCGTAGACCTAGGGAATCCTAATGTTTATCGACCGGTAATCGACGCGCGAACGCGTTAGGCGTCCTCACCGCGTTGGCGATCGGCGGCGGTGGTCGCCAGTGCGTCGACGAGTTCGTTCATTGGGTCCCCCGAATGACCCTTGACCCAGGTGAAAACCACGGAACGGTCACCGCGCAGGGTCAGATCGAACAACGGCTCCCAGATGTCGCGATTGGCTACGGGCTGCCCCTGTGAGTTCTTCCACCCGCGGCGCCGCCAGCCCACGTACCACTGGTCGTTAAAACACTTCACCACGTACGACGAGTCACTGACGATCTCGAGGTCACCGTCGGGATTCGCGCGCAACGCCTCGAGCACCGCGCGCAACTCCATCCGCTGATTGGTGGTGTGACGCTCGGCACCGCTCGCGAAGCGCTCTCGCGACGCGGCCCACGCCCAGCCACCGGGGCCGGGGTTCCCACGGCACGCCCCGTCGGTGTAGATGGGCGTCACAGTTTTCTGGTGATCCACGCGTCGGTGTCACTCGTGAATCGAGTGACCGCCGGTGGCAGGTCGCCACGCAACACTTGAGCCAACGTGACGTGTTCGAGCACTTCGCGCAGGGCGGCGCGCACCGCCACCCACACGTCGCGCAGGTGCGTGGCTTCGCCGCCGTAATTGAGTGTCTCTGGTCGCATGCCGCGTACGCCGGCCATCGGGCCACTGACCACGCGCAAGATGTCGGCAATCATGATCGTCTCGGCGTCGCGCGCCAGACGGAACCCGCCTTCGGGACCGCGCTGGCTGGTCACCAGTCCGCCGCGGCGCAGATCCGAGAGAATCGCCCCGAGAAACTTCGCCGGCAGCCCCTGCTCGGCCGCCAGGTGTTCGGCGCTCACCGAGGTCGAACTCGCGGCCAGGGTTAGGAGGGCCCGAATGGCGTACTCGGCCTTCGCGGGAATCTGCACGGGTCCATTCTGCCCTAGCTGGCGACCCTCGCCGTTCGTTGCCCACGAACTTTTACAGTGGTGGCGTGTTCAATCTCCACGACCGTCGCCTGTACCTCTGCGTGGGTCAGCGCCCCGACATGGCCTCCTTCTTGCCTCGCGTGCTGCGTGGTGGGGTCGACGTCGTGCAATTGCGCGACAAGGTGCTCGACGACGACCAGCTGCGCGCCACGGGAACCTTGATGGCGGCGATCTGTCGCGACTTCGCCGTACCCTTCATCATGAACGACTCGCCCTACCTCGCCGCCGACACGGGCGCCGACGGCGTGCACGTGGGGCAAGACGACGTGACGGTGCAGCGATGCCGCGACCTGCTGGGACCCGACGCTATCGTCGGGCTGTCAACGCACGACCCCGACGAATTCACGCGGGCCCTCGATGAACCGGCGACGTACCGCAGCGCCGGTCCCATCGTGGCGACGCCCACCAAGCCCGGTCGGCTGGGCACGGGTGTGGCCTACGCCGTCGCCTGCACGCAACGAAGTGACCAGCCGGTATTCGTGACCGGTGGTGTTGACGCTTCGAACGTCGCGAGCCTCGTGGCGGCCGGATTGGATCACTTCGTCGTCGTGCGGGCTATCACCGACGCGGCGGACCCCTACGCCGCGGCGGTCGCCATCCGTCACGCCATCGACGAGGCGCTGAGTTAGCGGTGTCGGTCCAGCCAGCCGAGCAGCGTGGCGACCATGCGCGGGTCGGCGCGCAACTGATGACCCGCCCCCTGGATCAGGCGAAGTTCGGCTCGCCCCTCCGCGGCGGCGAGTAGATCGCGTGCGTCGCTCGGCGCTACCTCGAGGTCGTCGGTGCCGTGTCCGATCAACAGCCGACGAGGCGGCAGGGACGCGATGGCCGCCAGGGGGTCGATGCTGAGCACGTCAGTCCTCAACGCATCGGCCTCGAGCAGTTTGCGCTCGTCCCCGACGACGCCCGCACCGATGATCCATTGGCGAAACGCCGGTGCCGGCCCGCACCACGCCTCCAGGTGCGCCGGTGCGGCAAAGGTGGCGACGCCGCGAACTCGTTCGTCGCCCGCGGCCACCGCCAGGGCCAGCGAGCCCCCAAAGCCAAACCCGGCCAGGGAGATTCGACCATCGTCCTGTCCGACGTGCGCCAGTAGCCGCGTGAGGTCATCGCGCCACTGGGACGCGGAAAAGGTGCCCGTGCTGCCACCGACGCCCGAGAGCGTGCCGGTCACCACGGTCCAGCCCGATTCTGAGGCCAGGTGCTCCGCCAGTTCGGGCAACAGTCCGGCGGCCTGACGACCCATGCCGGCGGCACGCGGAAGGCCGTGCACGAGAACGAGGACGTGACCGGTTGACGGTCTGGTCCCCGACGTCGCCACGCGCAGGTCGAGCACCGACTCACCGCTCTCGAGCTGCTCGTGAGCGAGCACGCGACTAGATCCCCAGACGCTGGGCGAGCAACTCGCGATGGTAGGCCGGGTCGCCGAGAAAGAGCTCGGAGCTCTTGGCGCGCTTGAAGTAGAGGTGCGCTGAGTGCTCCCAGGTGAAGCCGATCCCCCCGTGAATCTGAATGTTCTCGGCCGCACAGTGAAAGTACGCCTCGGAGCAGAACGACTTGGCGAGGCTCGCCGCGACCGGGAGTTCTTCGTTCAACTCCTGGGCCGCCCAGGCCGCATAGTAGGCGGCCGACTTGGCCGACTCGACGTCCAAGAGCATGTCGGCGCACTTGTGCTTGATCGCCTGGAACGAGCCGATGGGACGACCGAACTGCACCCGGCTCTTGGCGTACTCGACGGAGCTGTCGAGCACGCGCTGGGCACCACCGACCTGCTCCGCCGCGAGCGCCGCGGCGGCGATGCGCAGCGTGGTCTGGAGTCCCTCGAGCGCCCCACCCTCAACGCCGACAAGCGTGCCCGCCGCGTCGCTGAGCACCACTCGGCTCTGCTTGCGCGTCTGATCCATCGTCGCCAGCGGCGTGCGCTCAACACCGGGGTCATCCCCCGCGACGGCGAAGAGCGACAGACCGGCGTCGGTCATGGCCGGGACGAAGATCACCGACGCGACCGAGCCGTCGGTCACGTAACTACGCACGCCGTTGAGTCGCCAGCCGCTCGCGGCCTTCGACGCGGTCGTGGAGGTCGTAGCCAGGTCCCACTGACCGGCGTCGTCGGTAATCGCCACGGTGGCGATCGACTCACCGGACGCCATCGCCGGCAGGTACCGGGCGCGGTCCGTCTGGTCGCCGACCTGCAGCACGGCGTTCGCCGCGAGAGCCACCGTTGAGAAGTACGGCGCGCACAGCAGCGCCGCGCCCATCTCTTCAAAGACGACGTACAGCTCGACGGGCCCGAAGCCCTGTCCGCCGTACTCCTCGGGAATGCCGAGGCCCTGCAGCGCGAGTTCCTCGGCCATCTGGCGCCACACGGCCGGGTCGTAGCCTTCGTCGGTCGCCATGAGTCGGCGGACCTCAGACTCGGGCGACTTCTCACTCAAGAACCGTTTCACCATCGCGCGCAACTCTTCTTGTTCCTGCGTAAAGCCGAAGTTCATACTCACCCTCGATTCCTACCGTTCAGTAAGCCGGCGCACCTGCGAGGTTAGCCAATGCGCCGGCACCCCGCGCGTGGCAGTCTGGCGGTATGCCAAAAGTTGAACTCGTGTGGAGCGACGCCGCCGCCGACATTCACCGCGTCGTCGTCGGTGCGTTGGCGAACAACGTCTACGTCGTACGGTGTCGCCGCACGGGCTACGGCGTGCTCATCGACGCCGCCGACGACGCGCCACGACTGCACGAGCTCGCCGTCGATCAAGGAGTGCGCCTTATCCTGCAGACCCACGGCCACGCCGATCACGTCGGCGCCATGGACGAACTGCGCCGACAGGGCTACCCCGTGTGGGCCCACCCCGGCGACGCGGCGCTCTACCCCGACTTCGACGAGACCCTCGACGACGACCAGGTCATCGACGTTGGTGACCTGCGACTGCGAACGATCCATACGCCCGGACACACGCCGGGATCGGTCTGCTTTCGCGTCGACGGGGCACCGGTGCTGTTCAGCGGCGACACGCTGTTTCCCGGCGGACCGGGCGCCACGTCGTACGCCGGCGGTGACTTTGCGCTCATCATCCGTTCCATCGATGAGCGACTGATGGCGACGTGCGGTGACGACGTCATCGTGTGGCCCGGACACGGTGCGCCGACGACCATCGGGACCGAGCGGCCCCACCGTGACGAGTGGGTCGCGCGCGGCTGGTGAGCGGCAGTGAATTTCGGCGAGGACGGTAGGCTCACCATGTGGTCGAGCCCCTCTTAGAACTTCGCAACGTCCACGCCACCGCCGACGAATCCGTCATCTTGCGCGGGGTCGACCTGAAGGTCTACCCGGGTGAGGTTCACGCGCTCATGGGACCCAACGGCGCGGGCAAGTCAACCCTGGCGAGCGTAGTCATGGGTCATCCGGGCTACCGGGTCACCGACGGCCAGGTTCTCCTCAGCGGCCAGGACATCACGACCCTGCCACCGGACGAACGGGCTCGGCGCGGCGTCTTTCTCGCCTTCCAGTACCCCGAAGCCATCGGCGGTGTCTCGGTGATTCAGTTCCTACGTCAGGCGATCGTGGCCCGCAAGGGCCTCACCGAGCTCTCCGTGCTCGAAGTTCGACTTGAGCTCGCCGAGTGGATGGACCGCTTGGGCATGGACCCGGCCTTCGCCGAGCGCCACTTGAACGAGGGGTTTTCCGGCGGCGAACGCAAGCGCAACGAGGTGTTGCAGATGGCCCTGCTCGAGCCGGTGATCGCGCTGCTCGACGAAACGGACTCGGGCCTCGATATTGACGCGCTGCGCGTCGTCGCGCGCGGCGTGCGAACGGTGCGCGAGCAGCACCCCGACATGGGCGCCCTGGTCGTCACCCACTACGTCAAGCTCCTTGAAGAGATCGAGCCCGATCGAGTCCACGTCCTCGTCGACGGACGAATCGTGCACAGCGGCGGCGTCGAGCTCGCGGCGTCCATCGAAGTGGACGGCTACGACGCCTGGCGGACGCTCGTCCGATGAGCGCGTTCGACCCGCGCCGCGTTCGTGTTGACACGCCACTGCTCGGTCGGGTCATTAACGGCCGGCCCATCACGTATCTCGACTCGGCCTCGTCGACGTTGCCCCCTCGAGCCGTGATCGAGGCCATGGATCGGTACTACACGCTGCACCACGCCAACGTGCACCGTGGCGTCTACCAGACGGCCGTGGAGGCCACTGACGTGTACGAGGGGGCCCGCGCGGCCGCCGCGCGATTCATCCACGCCCCCGGCGGCGCCGACGAGATCGTCTTCACGAAAAACACCACCGAGTCGTTCAACTTGCTCGCTAAGTCGTGGGGGGCCGCCAACCTGCGGGCCGGCGACGTCGTCTTGGTGACCGAGATGGAGCACCACGCCAACATCGTGCCGTGGTTCCAGCTGCGCGACGCTCGCGGAATCGACGTGCGATTCGTTCCGGTCACCGATGACTTTCGTCTCGACCTGTCGAACCTGGACCAACTGCTCGACGGCGTCAAACTCTTCTCCTTCACGGCCACGTCGAACGTGTTGGGTACCCGAAATCCGGTCGCCGCCCTGGCGCGCGCGGCGCACGAGCACGGCGCACTGGTCGCGGTGGACGCCGCACAGTCAGTCGGGCACCAGCCCACCGACGTGGTTGACATGGACGTCGACTTCCTGTGCTTTTCCGCCCACAAAATGCTCGGCCCGACTGGACTCGGCGTGCTCTGGACGCGCGCGGCCATTCTGGCGTCAATGCCGCCGTTTCTCGGCGGTGGTGGCATGATCGCTGACGTGCGCCTCGACGGGTACGTACCGGCCGACGGACCAACCCGCTTCGAGGCCGGTACGCCGCCTATCGCCGAGACCGCGGGCCTCGAAGCCGCGATACGCTACCTCGACGGTCTGGGACTCGAGAATCTCATGGCGCACGAGCAGACGCTGACGAGTGACGCCCTCGCACGCCTCGACGCACGCTTCAACGGTCGCGTGCGCGTGATTGGTCCTTCCAGTTCGGTCGATCGTGGCGGTGTGCTCAGCCTCGACGTCGACGGCGTGCACCCCCACGACGTCGCCCAAGTCCTCGACCAGTTCGGCGTGTGCGTGCGTCCGGGGCACCACTGCGCCAAACCGCTGATGCGTCGATTCGGACTCGCCGCGACGGCGCGAGCGTCGTTCGGTCCCTATTCAACCGTCGCCGACACCGACGTGCTGCTCGACGCGCTCGATAGCGCCGTCTCGATGTTCGGGTAGTCGATGGCGAACCTCGACGACCTCTACCGCGAGATCATTCTCGATCACTATCGTTCGCCGCGCAACCGGGGTGAGCTCGACGCCCCGGGCGTCGTGCGCACCGAGGGCTACAACCCGCTCTGCGGCGACGAGCTCACCGTCTTCCTCGACGTGCGTGACGGCGTCATCGTCGACATCAAGCTCACCGGGCACGGCTGCTCGATCTCCCAGGCGTCCTCCTCGATGATGAGTGCGGCGGTGAAGGGCAAGACCGTTGACGAGGCGCGCGAGACCATCGAACGCTTCAAACAACTCATGACCGTGCACCAGACCGCGTTGGACGATCGCGCCGAGCCGGTGGTCGCTGACCTTCGAACGATGGGTGAGCTGGCCGCACTCCAGGGGGTCGTGAAGTTCCCCGTGCGCATCAAGTGCGCGACGCTCGCGTGGAATACGCTCAGCCAGGGGCTAGACGACGCCTACGGTGCGCAGGGCACGGGGTCCCAGTAGGGCACGACGTTGGTCGGATTCGACGCGGTGGGTCGTGCGGTCGCCTTGGTCGACGTCGCCGACGACGCGTGAACAGTGCTCGACGTCACGGTCGGCACCGTCGTCGTGGTGACCACCGGCGGCAGGGGCGTTTGCCCCTGCTGGTTGGGCGACGGATTCGTCGGGGTGAGCAGTGAGGAACCAAAAATATTCACCAGCAGTTGCTGCGCCTCGGGCTGTTGGACGAAGAGCACGTCGCCGAGCGGCGCGACGGTCGCGGGAAACGTCGGCAGCGTGTACGTGAGCATGTTCGCTGGATTGAAGCCGTGGAACTTCACGGCGAGCGCGATCAACTCATTGAGGGTGAAGCCACTGTCCAGTGTGATGCCCTGGGGAATCTTGGCGAGAAAGGAGTTGATGGTCAACGGGTTGTAGAGGTGCTTGGCCCGACTGATCAACGCCCGAATGAAGACGTTCTGTCGATCGATCCGACCGAAATCACTCGTGGGGTCGTAATTCCACACCCCGTGCTGGAACCACTGGTAGTGACGGCTTCGAGCCACGGCGAGCGCTTGGAACCCCGTCACCAGCTGACATCCGGCGTGCGGAATGTTGAGTCCGGAATAGGCGTCCTTGGCGGGAAAGGGAAAGTCGAGATAGACCCCGCCGATCGCGTCGGCGGCGTTGATGAGTCCGGCGAAGCTGACTTGGATGACGTGGTTGATTGGAATGCCGAAATTCGCGGTGATGGTCTGGGCGAGCAGTGAGGGCCCGTTGCCGTAGTTGACGTTGATGCGGTTGAATTTGCCAAAGAGTGCCTGGTTTGCGAGCAGGGTGACCATCGTGTCGCGCGGGATGGAAAGGATGGTGATCGTGCCGGCGTTCGGGTCGATGTGCATGATCTTCACGACGTCACTGCGCTGGCCCGACACGGCGCCCGCGGACGCTCCCGTCTGACGAGCCACCGCACCCGTGAGCCCTACGCGCGAATCCGATCCGATCTCGAGGATGTTGAATGGGCGGCCCGACAGCTGGGGTAGTTCGCCCGCCACGTTGACCTTCGGGATCTGGCTGAATCGCCACTGGGCGTAGAGGTACCCGCCGCCGACGAGCACGACCACGAGGCCGACGATCGACGCCGTTCCAATGAGCGCGATGCGGCGCGCGCGGTGGGGTCGGCGTACCTTGGCCACACGGGGCCGGCGGGTCGGATCGGCTCGCTGCTCGACCGCCTCGCCGAGGGCCCGCAGGCGCGCTTCGTTGGCCAGTGCGCGCTTGGACGCCTTGGACGGTCGGTCGGCACGATCCCGAGGGGCGCTGTGACGTCCTTCAGCCATCGGTCAACTGTACTCCGGACTCGTTACGACGCACTCGTGTCGCGAAACGGCTCGTAGCCGTCGCGCTCGAGCGTCTCGGCGAGTTCGGGCCCGCCCGTCGCGACGACGCGACCGCCGCTGACCACGTGAATCATCGTCGGGGTCAACTCGTGCAACAGCCGTCGAAAGTGCGTGATCGCCAGAACGCCGCAGTCCCACTCGGTGGTGGACTCGGCTAGACGCCGCGCCACCGAGCCGAGCGCGTCAACGTCGAGACCCGAATCGATCTCGTCCAAGATGGCGAAGCGTGGTCGTAGGACGCCGAACTGGACCATCTCGGCCCGTTTTCGCTCACCGCCGGACAGATCAACGTTGACGAAGCGCTCGAGTAGTTCTGCGCGCAGGTCAACGCGCCGCGCCTCGCTCGCCATGCGCTCGTTCAAACCATCGCGAGCGACACCCGCGGCCGCGAGCACGTCAACGAGTCGAACGCCGGGTACTTCCATGGGCTGCTGCATCGCGAGAAACAGACCGTGACGAACGCGTTCGGTGGGCGAAAGCTCGAGCAGCTCCACGTCGTCGAGCCGTACCGAACCACCGAGTACCTGATAGCCGGGGTGACCGGCCAGCGCGTGCGCGAGGGTCGACTTGCCCGAACCGTTCGGACCCATGATCACGTGAACTTCGCCCGAGCGCATCGTGAGATCGAAGCCCCGCAACACCTCCTTGCCACCCACGGCGACGCGCAGGTTCGAAATCCTCAGCACGGCGCTCACGGTACGACCACCTCGACCCGCCCGTCTCGGATCAACACGTCGTAGCGGGCCACCGGCCGCGTAGCCGGAAACGACTGGGGCTCGCCATCCTTGAGGTCAAAGATCGCGCCGTGACGAGCGCACTCAATCGTGGCGTTCGTCGCGTCGACCTCACCCTCGGCGAGACTGAATTCCTCGTGGCTGCAGCGATCGTCGAGCACGTAGACGTCGTCGTCGATTCGCACCACCACGAGCGTTCTCGATCCGACGCGCAGTTGACGAGCCTCACCGCTCACGAAGTCATCGAGCGACCCAACGTCGACGGCGTTCACGCGATCACCGCCACGGACCGCAGCACCGACGCGACGTCATCCTCCACGAGGCGCGCCACTGATGACGGCAGCGCATCGAGCATCTCGAGAAAGAATCCTTGAATCATCAGCCGCTCGGCATCGTGACGCTCGACACCGCGCGATTCGAGGTACCACCGCTGCAGTTCATCGAGCGGACCAACGCTCGACGCGTGGGCGCAGACGACATCGTTCTCACGGATGTCCAGGTTCGGCACGCTGTCGGCGTGCGCGAAGGGCGACAGGAGCAGGTTGTGGTTCGTCTGGCGGGCGTCGGTCTTCTTGGCGCCCTTTTCAATCTCGATCAGTCCGGTGTAGACCGACCGCGACGATTCGGCCACGGCACCCTTGGCCAACAGCGTCGAGCGCGTTCGCGCGCCACGGTGGTACTGGCGCGTTCGAAAATCGTGAACCTGAACGCCACTACCGAGAAACGTCGTGCGCAACTCATTCTGCGCACCGCTCGCGCGCAGGTCGGCGTCGTTGCGCGACCGGTTGTAGTTGGCGCCCATGCCCAGGACCGACTGGTTGAGTCGCGCGTCGCGGTCCAGGATCGCCGTCGTGCGCGCTACGTGCCAGGCCGTGGCGGCGAGCCGCTGATACGTGACTAGTCGCAGCGAGGCGTTTGGCCCCACCTCGAGTTCGCTCACCGGGACGACGACGGCGCCGTCGCCGCCGTCGTAGTACTCGATGACCGTCGCGCTCGATCCGGTGCCCAGCCTCAACTGGGTTCGGGGGAACGACGCGGTGGCGTGCGCACTGTGAATGATGATGATCGGCTCGTGGACGATCACGCCAGGTTCAACGCTCACGACCGTGGTCCCCGGGGCCAACGCGGTGTTCAGCAGCGCGAAGGTGTCACTGGCGTAGCGTTCGAAGGGGTCGTCGCCACCGAAGGCGAGAGAACTCGGTGCTTCGTCGATGGTCACGCCTTTGACGTCGGTGCCACCAACCACTCGATACCCGTCCACCACGCGCACGACGCAACTCGAGAGTCCCGCGAGCGACGTGGCGAAGGGTGCCAACGGGGCGTCAACGGGAGCGGTCGGCACTCGATAGCGATCAAGGTCAAAGTCCGACAGCGGGGCGTATCGCCACACCTCGTCGAGCGTCGAGGGCAGCCCGGCCGCTTCGAACATCGACCACGCCCGTCGTCGCGTCTCGGCGTCGGGCCGACTGGTGATCAACGAAGTGGCGGAGTCGGCGAACGAGTTCATAGGCGAGGGCTTACGCAGTGTACTGGTGGAACACGGCACCGGTCCGCCGGTCTAGTGTGCCAGCGGGCAGGAGGTGTCATGGAATTCACATCGGCGGTCTTAGATCTCGACGTCGCGGGTGAGGTGGCCACGCTGTGGCTGAACCGTCCCGAGGCACGCAACGCCATGGGTCGAGCCTTCTGGGAGGATCTGCCCCGCGCCGCCGGCGCGCTGCGCGATTCGCCCGAGGTTCGCGCGGTCGTCGTGGCCGCGCGGGGCCAGGACTTCACGGTGGGACTGGACCTGAAAGAACTCGGCGCCAACCTGCTGGCCGAGGATCGTGCGGGCTCGCCAGCCGAGCGCAACGCCGCCCGCTACCGCGCCGTGCGAGCCATGCAGGGCGCGGTGAACTCGATCGCGGATCTGCCGATGCCGGTCATCGCGGCCGTCCACGGCTACTGCCTCGGCGGCGGCCTAAACCTGATCAGCGCGTGTGACGTCCGCCTGGCGGCTCGCGCGGCCATCTTCTCGGTGCGCGAGACCAAGGTCGCGATCGTCGCCGATCTCGGTTCGCTGCAGCGACTCCCGCGGATCATCGGGGCCGGTCACGTCGCCGAAATGGCGTTCACCGGCATGGACGTCGACGCCGAGCACGCCGGCGCGATTGGTCTGATCAATCGCGTCCTCGAGGACCAGGACGCCCTGCTCGCCGCGGCGTACGACCTCGCTGAACAGATCGCCGCCAACTCACCGTTGGCCGTGCGGGGCACCAAGGCGGTGCTGGCCGCCAACGACGGTCGGACGGTCGCCGAAGGACTGGAGTTCGTCGCCAACTGGAATTCGCTGTACCTGCGCAGCGACGACCTCGCCGAAGCGATGCGCGCGTTCGTCGAACGGCGCAAGCCAACCTTTACGGGGCGCTAGCGGCGCCAGAAGCGCCAACCGCGTCGGTCGCGCCGGTCGGCGTCGTCGAGTTCACGACGCCGCTCGTTGACCAGCTCGGGCGCCACGGCGTTGACAATCTCGCTCGCCTGTTCGAGCAAGGCTCGACGATCGTCCAGGGGCACATCGGTGTTGGGCGCCGATTCCACGGGACGATCCACCAGCGAACCGTGCGACCACCCCACGTCGGCCAGGCGCCGCTCGTAGGTTACGCAGTCGTCCGGGCAGGCCCAGGGCTGATCGGGCGCGTTGCCCAAGACACAGAACCGCGCTACTTCACCGTTGCGGTACGTGCGGCTCTGAAAGTGCTTGCACTCCTCGCGCATTCCCATCGGACAATCCTTCCACGCGAGCAGTGGTCGAGTCGGTCAGCCAATCGAGCCCTCCATTTGCAGCTCAATGAGTCGCGACCATTCGACGGCGTACTCCATCGGCAGCGTGCGAGTAACCGGTTCGATAAAGCCGTTGACGATCATGCCCATGGCCTGGCCCTCGGTTAAACCACGGCTCATCAAGTAGAACAACTGGTCATCACCGATTTTAGAGACGGTCGCCTCGTGACCAATGGAGGCGTCCTGTTCACCGATCTCCATGTAGGGCCTGGTCTCGGAGGTCGAGAACTCATCGAGGATCAGCGCGTCGCAGCGCACGAAACTCTTCGCGCCAGTCGCGCCTTCCTCAACCTTCACGAGACCGCGATACGCGGTCAAGCCGCCGTCCTTGGAGATCGACTTGGACACGATGGTCGACGTCGTCTCGGGCGCGCAGTGCACCATCTTTGCGCCAGCGTCTTGCACTTGGCCGGGCCCCGCGTAGGCGACCGACAGCACCTCGCCGGAGGCCTTGGGACCCATCAGGTAGACCGAGGGGTACTTCATCGTGAGCCGCGAGCCGATGTTGCCGTCGATCCACTCGACGTGCGCCTCGGCCTCGGCGCGCGCGCGCTTGGTCACCAAGTTGTAGACGTTATTCGACCAGTTCTGGATCGTGGTGTAGGTGATGCGCGAACCGGGCAACGCCACGAGTTCCACGACCGCCGAGTGCAAGGAGTCCGTTGAGTACACCGGTGCCGAACAGCCCTCGACGTAGTGGACCTGGGACCCTTCGTCAGCGATGATGAGCGTGCGCTCGAACTGACCCATGTTCTCGGTGTTAATTCGAAAGTACGCCTGGAGCGGCTGATCGACGTTGACGCCGGGTGGAACGTAGATGAACGAACCGCCGCTCCACACCGCCGAGTTGAGCGCGGCGAACTTGTTGTCGTTGGGCGGGATCACCGTCCCGAAGTACTTGCGAACCAGATCGGGATACTCGCGAACCGCGGTATCCATGTCGCAAAAGAGCACGCCGAGACGCGCGAGGTCTTCGCGGTTGCGGTGGAAGACGACTTCCGACTCGTACTGCGCCGTGACCCCGGCCAGGTACTTGCGCTCGGCTTCGGGTATCCCCAACTTCTCGTAGGTCGACTTGATCGCGTCGGGCAAGTCCTCCCAGCGCTCAACCTGGTTCTCGGTGGGCTTGATGTAGTAGTAGATGTCGTTGAAGTCCAGATCGGGCATGCGCTCGGCGAACCACGGCAACATCGGTTTCTTTTCGAACCGCTTCAGCGCCTGGAGCCGGAACTCGCGCATCCAGGGCTCCTCGTTCTTCATGGCGGACATTTCACGAACGATCGCTTCGTTCAGGCCCTTCTTCGGCTTGAACACCGGGATCTGCTCATCGGACCAGCCCAACTGATACCGACTGAAGTCCAGGTTGTCGATCGTCATCTCGCTCCTTCGGGAACTAATTACCCCTACGGCAATAGTACTAACTCGCCGCGCTGCCCTGACCAAAATTACTGGCAGAGTGGAGTGGTGCCACTGACCCCTTCTGCCCCCCAACGCCCCCACGCCATTTCTCGACACGGCGACACCCGCGTCGATCCCTACTACTGGCTGATGGACCGTGACAGTCCCGACGTGTTGGCGCACCTTCGAGCCGAGAACGACTATCTCGCGAGCGCGCTCGCTCACCTCAAGCCGCTCGAGAACCAGCTGTTCGACGAAATCAAGATGCGCATCGAAGAGACCGACATCTCCGTACCGGTTCGTCGCGGGTCGTGGTGGTACTTCGAGCGAAGCCGCGAGGGTCTCAACTACCCCATCAGCTGCCGGGTTCCCGCCGCGACGGGCGACGTGACCCCGCCGGTCATTGATCCGCTGTGCGAACTCGACAACGAGCAGATCATCCTCGACGAAAATGTCGAGGCCGAGGGTCACGACTTCTTGTCGGTCGGCGTCTTTGACGTCAGCCCCGACGATGCGTGGGTGGCCGTCGGCACCGACTTCGACGGCAACGAACGCCACCGCGTGACCATTCGGTCACTGACCGGTGGCGCGCCGCTGCCCGAGTCGCTCGATGACGTCTACTACGGCTTCGCGTGGTCGGCCGACAGTCGCTACGTCTTCTACACCCGAGTCGACGACGCGATGCGCCCGTGGCAGTTGTGGCGTCATCGACTCGAGACCGCGTCGTCCGATGACGTTCTCGTCTACCAGGAAGACGACGCCCAGTTCACGGTGTCCGTCGGCCGTTCGAGGGACAATGAGATGATCGTCGTCTCGCTCACCTCGTCGACCACCACCGAGGTCCGCTACGTACCCGCCGACCGGCCCACCGAGCCCCTGCGAACGATCGACGAGCGCCAACACGGGATCGAGTACGGCGTCGAACATCTGGTCGACGCCCACGGGACTCGATGGTGGCTCAAGGTGACCAACGAGGAGGCTACCGATTTTCGACTCGTGGGTCGGCCCGTCGCCGAGGACCACTGGCGCGAACTGATCGCCCATCGACCGGGCACGCGCCTCGACGGCGTCGACGCGTTCGCCTCGCACCTGGTGATCAGCGAACGCGACGAAGGTTGCGCGGCCGTTCGCGTGGTGCCACTTCGTGCCGACGCGACCTTGGGCACCGACCTACTTGAGCAGTCGTGGCTGGTGGACGGCGTGGACCGACCGAGCACCGTGGCCGTGGGCGCGAACCCGATGTTCGACACCGGCTTGGTGCGGGTCGCGATCACGTCGATGGTCACTCCCCACCTCATCGCGGACGTTGACCTCGTGACGCGCGAACGTCACGTTCGCAAGCAGCAGATCGTTCGCGGTGGCTACGATCGCGACGCGTACGTTACCGGTCAACTCTGGTTCGAGGCGAGCGACGGCGAGCGCATTCCCGTCTCGGTGGTCGCCCGTCGAGACGTCGTGCGCGTCGACGACGGAACGCTTCGCCCACTCAAGCCCGCGCCGCTGCTCTTGTACGGGTACGGGAGCTACGAGATATCAATCGATCCGTCGTTCTCCTCGATCCGCCTCTCCTTGCTCGACCGGGGCGTGATCTTCGCCGTCGCGCACGTTCGAGGCGGTGGCGAGATGGGCCGCTCGTGGTACGAGATGGGCAAGCTCGCCCAAAAGCCGACCACCTTCAGCGATTTCGTTGCGGTGGCTCGCGGCCTCGTGGCCGAGGGGTGGACCGACCCACGACACTTCGCCGCGCGCGGTGGATCAGCTGGTGGACTGCTCATGGGGGCCGTGGTCAACCTCGCACCGGACCTCTTCCGCTGCGTCGTGGCCGAAGTGCCGTTCGTTGACGCGCTCACCACGATGCTCGACGCCTCGCTACCCCTCACGGTCGGCGAGTGGGAGGAGTGGGGCGACCCCGACGCCAGTGCCACGGTCTATCGAACGATGAAGTCGTATTCGCCCTACGACAACCTTCGCGCGACCAACGACGACGGCAGCACCCGCGTCTACCCCCACATCCTGGCGGCGGGCGGGCTCAACGACTCGCGCGTCGGATTCTGGGAACCCGCGAAGTGGGTGCTGCGGCTGCGCGATCTCAATCCCGACAACGTCGCCTACCTCAAGACCGAGATGGGGGCGGGCCACGGCGGCCCATCGGGACGCTACGACGCCTGGCGAGACGAAGCGCAGATCTTGGCGTTCGTCATCGACGAGATAGTGCCGTCGTCGTAACGAAAACGAACGGGGTGGCCACCCACGTCGGCGGGTTGACCACCGACCACGTTGTCGCGAGGCGAGCTACGGCGTAGGCGTTGGGTGCTAGGGCGATCCGTGCCGGCGTGGTGACGGGCGAACCCGTGTTGGTTCGTCCACCGAACCAGGCATGCCGATAGTGAAGATACGCACCGGTCGCGATGATGAGCGCGACCAGGATCACCAACACCAGCCACCGGCGACGACGGGTCAGCGCCGACCGGTGGGCCGAACGCGCCAGTGCCCACTGCACATCGTGGCGGTGCGGACTCACGCCCACTTCCTCGGGTCCCAAGGTCGGGTCGCTGAACACGTACTCCTCGGACGGTTCGAGGCGCGGGGGCGCCGGCGTCTGTCGCGGCGAGGGCGTTGCGCCGTCGATGAGACGAAACCCCTTCGCCGACTGATACGGCGACGGTGGCGCTTCGGGCAGTGGTCGATTGGCTGAGGGCCGCCTGTCTCGCCGTACGAGGTACCGACGCATCGCGACGGCCGCCACCACCAGGGCCGCGACCACCACGCCAATCGCCACGGTCATTGAACTCCACCCGCCCGTCTCGTACGGCCAACCTAGCCGTCTAGGAAAAGCGTAGTGAAGTCACCTTACCTACGCGAGTCCCCCAAAACCGCCTTGGTAGAAGACGAGTGGTCGGCCGGGGAACGACGCCACGTAGTCGACGCGCACCACTGCCACGTCGTGGTCGCCGTGCCTCGTCAAGGCGACGATGGGTCCTTCGACGTGCGCAATCGAGCCCTCGAGCAGAGGCGATCCGGCCGGTCCGCGCGTCCACTCGCCAGCGCCAAAGCGATCCGCACCCGAGGTCGCGAAGCGCCGGGCCTCTTCGAGCTGATCGTCGGCCAGGATATTGACACCGACCACGCCGTGCGCGCGAACACGAGCCCACGACTGACCGTCCACCGCTGCGGCGAACGTGATGAGCAGCGGATCGAGCGAGAGCGAGCCAAACGTCTGACAGGTGAAACCGACGGGGCCGCGCTCGGTCGTGGCCGTCACTACGACGACGCCGGTCGCGAAGCGGCCGACCGCCTCTTTGTAGGTCTCGAGCGTTGGTGTCGTCACGCAGGCGAGGTTACCGGTCCGAAAAGTTCACCCGATCGGGCTTCGAGTATCGCCGGCCAGTTGCACCGTCGCGGGCGTCGCCTCGACGAGGCCGTCTCGCACGAGTGCGCCCAGTAGTCGAGTGAAGCGTTCACGGTCGGCGGTGAGAACCTCACGCAGCTCGTCGAGACGCCGTGGTCCCTCGCGCAGCACGTCGACCATTCGACCACGTAGTTGGCGATCGGAGCCCTCGAAGGGTGACTGGCGAATCGAAACGGCGGCGCTGCGCGGAGCGGGATCGATCCCCCCGTCGCACCGCCAACGA
>JAKBCT010000113.1 GCA_021807655.1 Actinomycetes bacterium
CGGTCACCTGGCAGGACGCCCGCGCCGATGCGTTGGTGACCAGGCGCCTCGACGTCCTCGCGCGCGCGCGCGTCGCGCGCGTCGCCGGCACGCCCATCGACGGGCGCTACATCATCCCGATGCACCTGCGCCGACTCGGCGACGAGGGTTATGACCCGCGACTGCTCCTGTCGGCGAAGGACTACCTCTTCTTCGTCTTGACCGGCGAAGCGGTGACCGACCCGTCGACGGCGTCGGGCTTTGGCAACTACGACCTGGGCGCCCGAGCGTTCAGCGCCGAGCTCGGCGAGCTCTGGGAGATCTCGTCGAACCTGCTGCCGCGCGTCGAGGCGCCGACGTACCACGCACCACTGACCCGCTCGGGCGCACAGCTGCTCGGCCTGCCGGTGGGCACGCCCGTGTGGCTGGGCGCCGCCGACTCGGTCTGTGCCCACTACGCGGTCACCCGGACCCGGCCCGACGCGATCTCGGTGATCGACGGGTCCTCGACGGTGATCATCACCGGCGCAGCGCGCGACGTCGACCCCAACGCGGTGCTGCGCACGCCCCTCGTCGATGACGCCGTCGGCGTCGAGCTCGACCTGCTCGCGACTGGCGCCTCCATCGGGTGGCTCGCCAGCGTGCTCGGCGTCACCGCTCGCGAGCTCGAAGCCATAGCCCTGGATGCGCCGGACCCGGCGTCGATGACGGCTCGATTCGCCCCGTACCTCGCCGGCGGTGAGCAGGGTGTCCTCTGGCGTAGCAACCTGACCGGGGAGATCTCGGGCCTCTCGCTCGCGACCTCGAAGAGTGAGCTCGCCCTCGCCCTCTTCGAGGGCATCGCCTTTGAAACCGTGCGGTGCCTGGACTACCTCGGCGTTCACCACGCCACGGGCCCGGTCGTCGCCCTCGCCGGCAGCGAGAGCACCCTGCTCGGCGCGGCCCTGGTCGCCGCGGCGAGCGGTCGCCCCACCCTCGCCGTGCGTGGACGAAGCCCCTCGCTGCTCGGCGCGGCGATGCTGGCCGCGAATGAGCTCGGATGGGTGGTTGACGAGGAGCGGGTCCTCGCCGCGAGTGAGCCGCCGACCCTCGACGAGCGGTACCTCGAAGTCCTAGCGAGCAAGGCGCGCGACTATCTCGCCACGACCCCTCGCGCCGAGGCGATCATCCGGTGAACGTAGTCGACGCCGCTGACCACCATCAGTTCGTCGCGGCCGCGTGCGACGTCATTCGCGAGCGCGTCGCCGCACGCCGCGAACTGGCGCTGACGCTGCCGACCGGGCGAACGCCGATCCCCCTCTATCGCCGCCTCGTCGAGCTGCACGACCGGGGCGAGTTCGATCTCGACGCCGCGACGGTCTTCATGCTCGACGAGTACCTGGACTCGCCCACCTATCCCGTGGGCAGCTTCGCCGCGTTCTTGCGCGAGCACCTCGGTTCGCTCGTCTTCAACGGCCGCACGACGGTGCACGAGCTCGCGCCGCGCGAGGACGCGCAAGACCTTCGTGCCTACGACGCGCTGCTCGACGGCGTGGGCGGCCTCGATCTCGCGATCGTGGGCGTCGGGCGCAACGGCCACGTCGGCTTCAACGAGCCCGGCTCACGCGACGACGAGCGCACGCACGTGGTGGCCCTCGCGCCCGATACGGTCGAGGCCAACTTCGCGCACTCGGCGTGGCGCGCGACCCGCGCCGTGACCATCGGCCTGGCCGACCTGCGTCGTGCGAGGTCGATCTTGGTGCTGGTTTCGGGTCCGGGCAAGCAGCGGGTTGTCGCCCAGCTCGTCGACGGCCAGCGCCTCAACAACGTGCCGGTGACCCACCTCGCAGAGCACCCGGACCTGACCGTCGTGGTCGACCGCGCGTCGCTCGATCACGCGCCGATCAAGTCGGCGGTGGGCGCGCTGCGAAGTCGAAAGGCGAACTGACCCGAGACGAAGGCCATCGTGAAGCTGTCGAACGGCGTGCCGCCCATTGAGGTGGAGACGCCCGATACCTCGATGACGAAGGCGCCCGGGGCGAGCGCGAGATCGGCCGTCTCGTCGGCGGTCGCGGCGCGTCCGATCAAGGTCTGCTCCTCGCTCGACTCGGCGAGGCCGTAGTGCGTCGAGAGCACCTCGTAGAGCGAGTCGGTCGCCGGCCGAAAGCGCTCGGGCAGGTCGGGAGCGAGGATCTGCGGAATGGTCGCGACTTCGCGCACCGCGGGGCGTCCGTCGAAGTGGCGAACCCGAACGATCTCCCAGAGCGCGCTACCCGCGGGCACCGAGAGGCGCGCCGCGTCCTCCACCTCGGCCCGGCGATCACTAAAGCGCACGAGTCGCGTGTCGAGGCGTACGCCCTGCAGCGCGAGGGTCTTCTTCAGTCCCCCGAAGATCGTCGACTCCGTCTGGATACGCGTCGAGCGCAGAAACGTTCCCTTGCCCTGGATCTTTTGGATCACGCCCGCCGCCGCCAACTCGGACATCGCGCGGCGCACGGTCATGAGGCTCACGCCCGCTACCGCAGCGATCTCTTGTTCCGAGGGGAGCCGATCGCCGGCTTGGAGCTTGCGCTCGACGATGAGGCGCCGGACGAACTCGATGGTGTTCTCGTAGAGGGTGATGCCTACTCCATTCC
>JAKBCT010000114.1 GCA_021807655.1 Actinomycetes bacterium
AAGATCCCGACCAGTGTGAACGCTCCGAGCGCACCGACGACCAGCCACGTAAAGACGCCGACGCCACCTCGAGCACGACCGGCCCGAGCAAGGATCGACCCGCAAGCGAGCAGGGCGCCGACGAGTGGTAGGGCGACGATGACGATGACCCGTCCACCGTTGACCTGGACCAAGGTTGCCGAAACGGTGCCGCCGTAGACGGGAATCGTGAGTGCGGCCACGAGCAGGGCCGCGCCGCTGATGATCGACGCCACCAACCACCAGCGAGTCCAGGTATCCAACCGAGTCCAACCGGCGCGCATACGCTCACCCTATCTATCGAGCGACCCTTCGTCCGAGCTAGGCGAGACCTGGCTCGACGCTCGCGGCTAGCCCGATCCCCCGGCCGGGCGACCGGGCTGGCGGGTAACCCGGCGTTCGACACGCGGGTGGTCGCGACGTGGCAAACCAAGAGCTTGAGCGCCTGAGGACGGGTTCGACGCCAACCGGTCCGCCGTGATCGGGCGGCCCAACAGCGATGGCGAGCCGGCGCACCATTCGCCACCGGCGGGCACGGCCCGCGCCGCGCCGAAGGGCGGGCCACGAGGAACGCCGCACGGGTGACCGCGACATCCGCAAATCTCGTCGGCAACGAGACAATCTGGTTCGAGCGGTGGCCCGGCGACCGGAGTGTCACCGCGGTGGGGCGATAAGGTCGCCACGTGGCCTCTGGGGATGAATCGATGGACCTCGCGCTCGCGGCGTCGACGCTGCGCGCGAACGGCTCTGACTTCCAGGCGTTGTTGGGAGCGCTCGTCGATGGACTCGCCGACGCCCTCGGCGAACGACTGCAAACGACGCTCGCCGGTGGGCGCTTTCGAAAGTCGAGTGAGTACCGCTCGGTACGCATCGTTGTCGGCGACGAACACTTCGAGGCCGCCGTCGAAGGTGCGAGCTTGCACTGTGGGGTGGCCCACCTCTCGGGCGGCATTCGGATTCGCAACGAGGCGCTCGACACGAACGAGTGGATCAACCGCCTCGTCGGGTCACTCGCGAACGAGGCCGCCCGTAGTGATTCGGCTCGCCGAGCCCTAGAACATCTTGTCATCGGAGGAAACCAGTGAGCGATACCGTCAACGACCTACCCGAGGCCACGGGCCACCGACTAGCCGAGCTCGAGCACGGACTCTTCACGTCCGACCTCTCGGTGAACGAGTTCCTCCTCGTCAAGGAGGCCGGCTTCCATCCGGTCGGCTTCGTCATGGGCTCGTCCATCTACCACACCGGGATCCAAACGCGTAAGTGGAGCCAGAGTCAAGAGTTGACGAAGCTCACCGAAGCGATGTACAACGCGCGCGAACTCGCGATGACGCGTATGGAAGAAGAGGCGGCGGCACTCGGCGCCGACGGCGTCGTCGGCGTGCGACTCGACGTCAACTACTACGAGTGGGGTAAGGACGCCGCCGAGTTCATCGCCGTCGGCACCGCCGTGAAGGCCGAAGACGGCGTCTCGAGACGAAACAAGCTCGGCAAGCCGTTCACGTCCGACCTATCGGGCCAGGACTTTTGGACCCTCGCCCAGACGGGGTACGCCCCCCAAGGGCTCGTCATGGGTACGTGCGTCTACCACATCGCGCACCGCGGACTCGGCCAGGCGCTCAGCACGACGGGCCAGAACGTCGAACTGCCGAACTTCACCCAGGCGCTCTACGAAGCCCGCGAACTCGCGATGACCCGCATGCAGGACGAGTCCGCCCAGCTCGGTGCCACCGGCATCGTGGGCGTGCGCCTGGAGGAGAAGTCTCACCAGTGGGGCTCGCACACGATCGAGTTCCTCGCCATCGGCACGGCCGTGACTAAGGGCACCGAATCGGTCACGCTGCCCACCCCGACCACCATCATCTCGCTCGACAACTGATGGTCGCGAACCCCGTCGCCGCCGGCTTCTCGTCGGGCCTCAGCGTCGCCGACTTCGCCGCGTGCCTGTCGATGGGCCTCGAGCCAGTCGGACTCGTCCAGGGATTCTGCGCCATGCAGGCCGGCGGCTTCGCCATGGGCCTGACCCAGATGGGCCAGCCGATGGGGGGACAAGGAGGCTACGTCGAGAACTACCAGTGCCCCCACGGCATGGTCGGCGGCGAGCACCGAATGTGGGGCCAGAACTACGAGCAGACCTGGGTTGAGCAGTCGTGGTCCGGTGGCTTCACCGCCGCGCTGGATCGCATGCGTGACGAGGCGACGCGCCTGGGTGCGCACGGCGTCGTCGGCGTCCTCGACACCGAGACCGCACTCGTGGGCGCCGGTGTTGTCGAGTTCCACCTCCGCGGCACCGCGGTGCGGGTAGTCGACGCGTCGTCCACCAACGCGCCGTGGACCACGTACCTCGCCGGGCAGCGTCTGGTGAAGCTGTTCGAATCGGGATTCGCCCCGGTCTCGGTCGTGGCGGTCGCCGCGTCGGTGCGCGTGTACGCCTACTGCATCACCGAGTACCTCATGGGCGGCGGCGGCGTGAACGTCTGGTCGTCAAACTCCTCATCGGTCGAGATCAATCAGATCGTGCGCGCGCAGTCGCTATCGCGC
>JAKBCT010000022.1 GCA_021807655.1 Actinomycetes bacterium
GAGGGTGGCGACGACCCGTTCGTGCGACGAACGCGTCAGTGGCCCCAGTGAGTTGCCGTCGAGGTAGATCAGCCCGGGCGCGAGCACGAAGTCGTCGCGGCGCGCGCGCAGCGGGTCGGATCGGTCGAGTTCGCGGCAGTCGTCGCGCGTCGTCATGGTGTCTCCTACTTTCTCTGTTCGCCGGAGGATACCGGCCCTAGGACCGGGTCAGGGGCTTGTAGCGGATCCGGTGCGGCTGGTCCGCGTCGGCGCCGAGTCGCTTGTGGCGCTCGACCTCGTAGTCCGAGAAGTTCCCCTCGAACCAGCGCACTTCGGTGTCGCCCTCGAAGGCGAGCACGTGGGTGGCGATGCGGTCGAGGAACCAGCGGTCGTGGCTGATCACGACGGCGCAGCCCGGAAACGAGAGCAGCCCGTCTTCGAGCGCGCGCAGCGTGTCCACGTCCAGGTCGTTGGTCGGCTCGTCGAGCAGCAGCACGTTGCCGCCGCTGCGCAGCACCTTGGCGAGCTGGACCCGATTGCGCTCGCCGCCGGAGATCTCACCGACCTTCTTCTGCTGGTCGCTGCCCTTGAAGCCGAAGCTCGCGACGTAGGCGCGCGCGTGGATCTCGCGGCTGCCGACCACGAGCCGCTCCTGGCCGCCACTCACCTCGTCAAAGACGGTGGCGTTGGGATCGAGTCCCTCGCGGGACTGATCGACGTAGGCGAAGCGGACCGTACTGCCGACCTCGAAGGAGCCCGCGTCGGGGGCCAGGGCGCCGATCATCATCTTGAAGAGGGTCGACTTGCCCGCGCCGTTGGGTCCGATGACCCCCACGATCCCCCCGGGCGGTAGCAAGAACGAGAGGTCCTCGATGAGCAGGCGGTCGTCGAAGCCCTTCGTCACCCCCTTCGCGTTCACGACCACGTCGCCGAGGCGCGGACCCGGCGGGATGGCGATCTCGAGCCGGTCGGGCCGCTGGTCGGCGGCCTCGCTCTCGGCCACCAGCTGATTGAAGGCGCTCACGCGGGCCTTGCCCTTGGACTGGCGGGCCCGCGGCGACATCCTGATCCACTCCAGCTCGCGCGCGAGCGCCGCCTGGCGCGACTGGTCGGCCTTCTCCTCGGCGGCCAGGCGCGCCTGCTTCTGCTCGAGCCACGACGAGTAGTTCCCCTCCCAGGGGATGCCGGCGCCGCGGTCCAGCTCCAAGATCCACGAGGCCACGTTGTCGAGGAAGTAGCGGTCGTGGGTGATCGCCACGACGGTGCCCGCGTAGTCCTGGAGCGCCCGTTCGAGCCAGGCGACCGACTCGGCGTCGAGGTGGTTCGTCGGCTCGTCGAGCAGCAGCAGGTCGGGCTTGGCGAGCAGCAGCCGACAGAGCGCCACGCGCCGACGCTCACCGCCCGAGAGGGTGGTCACCTCGGCGTCGGCCGGCGGCAGGCGCAGTGCGTCCATGGCGATCTCGAGGGTGCGCTCGAGGTCCCAGGCGTTGAGCGCGTCGATGCGCGTCTGCAGGTCGGACTGTTCGGCGAGCAGCGCGTCGAAGTCGGCGTCGGGATCGCCCATGGCGGCGCAGACCTCGTTGAAGCGCGCGAGCAGGTCGCGCTGCTCGGCGACGCCGTCGGCGACGTTGCCGACCACGTCCTTCGCGGGGTCGAGCTCGGGCTCTTGGGCGAGGTAGCCGACCGTGAAGCCGGGCGTGAGGCGGGCCTCACCGGTGAAGCCGTCGTCGAGCCCGGCCATGATGCGAAGCAAGGAGGACTTACCCGAACCGTTGGAGCCGATCACGCCGATCTTCGCCCCGGGGTAGAAGGAGAGGTTGATGCCGCGGAGCACTTCGCGGTCGGGTGGATAGAAGCGGCGCAGATCGCGCATGGTGAAGATGAACTGGGCAACCATGCCCACCAGTGTGGCGCATCGGCGCCGGCTCGATCGATTTGACCCGCCGGTACACTCGCGCCATGACCGCCAGCGCCAGCGAGCACCGCCACGCCCCCGACTGGATCGTGCTCACCATCGCCTGTGTGGCGCAGTTCATGGTGGTGCTCGACGTGTCCATCGTCAACGTCGCCCTGCCCTCGATGCAGCGCGACCTGCACTTCTCGATGACCAACGCGCAGTGGGTGGTGAACGCCTACGTGATCACCTTCGCCGGGTTTCTCCTCCTCGGAGGGCGCGCGGCGGACATCTTCGGGCGTCGCCACGTCTACCTGGGCGGTCTCGCGCTGTTCACCCTGGCGAGCATCGGCGCCGGCTTCGCCCACTCCGGCGCGCAGCTGATCACGGTGCGCGCCCTCCAGGGGCTCGGCGGCGCCGTGCTCTCCCCGGCCACGCTCACGATCATCCTCACCACCTTTCACGGACCCCGCCTACCCAAGGCGATCGGCGCCTGGAGCGCCGTCGCCGGCGCGGGCGGAGCGGTCGGGGGCCTGCTGGGTGGGCTCTTGACGGGATGGTTCTCGTGGCGCTGGGTCTTCTTTATCAACGTGCCCTTCGCCGTCGTGGCGGCCCTGCTCGCGACCACCTTCCTGCGCGAGTTGCGCAATCGTGAGGCGAGTCACAAGCTCGACGTGACCGGAGCGCTGCTCGTCACGGTCTCACTCGCCGCGGCCATCTACGGCGTCGTGACGACCGCGACGACGGGCTGGGGCAACGCCGCGACCATCGCCTGGATCGTCGGCGGAGCGCTCGGCGTCGCGCTCTTCATCGTGTGGGAGTCGCGCGTGGCGACGAACCCGCTGGTGGCGCTGCGAATCTTCCGGTCGCGCGCGGTCACGACGGCCAACCTCGTGATGTTCCTCGTCGGCGGCTCCTTCTTTGCGATGTGGTACTTCCTCACCTTCTACTACCAGTACATCCTCGGCTACGGCGCCGTGAAGACGGGCTTCGCGTTCTTGCCGATGGCGATCGCCATCGTCGCCGGCGCCCAGCTCAGCTCGCGGGTGATCGGCCGCTTCGGCGTGCGCCACCTGCTCGCCGCGGGCACCTCGAGCGCCACGCTCGGCTTCCTGTGGATCGCGTTGATCGGCGTGCATTCGCAGTACGCGAGCGCTATCTTGGTGCCCTCGATTCTGTGCGCCTTCGCGATCGGGCTGCTCTTCACCCCCCTCGCGACGGCCGCCACGAGCGGGGTCGACCGGTCCGACGCCGGCCTCGCGTCGGGCGTGCTCAACACCAGCCGCCAGGTCGGGGGTTCGCTGGCCCTGGCGGCGCTCGGCACGGTCGCGGCCGATCGCAGCGCCGCCTTCGTGAACCCGACCTCCTCGGCCGCCCTCGTGGACGGCTACCAGTGGGCCTTTCACCTCTCGGCGGGGATCACGCTCCTGGCACTGCTCGTGAGTCTCGCGGTGCCCCACGGCCGTCCCGAAACACGTGCCGTCGCCCCGTCGCTCGCCAGTCCCGCCGAGTAGTCTCGCCGGTGACGGAACAGTCGGCGCTGCGGGCCAACGAGGGCTCGCCGTAGCCGACGCAACCTCTGGAGGGGTTAACACATGAACATGGGAGAGAAGAAGGCGGTGCGCCACATCGGCACACTGCTCGGGGCCGCGTCGCTGATACTCGGCACACTGACGCTCGGCGTCGCCGCGACGTCGTCGGCCGCTACGGCGAAGTCGTTCAAGGCCTGCGTCGTTACCGACACCGGCGGCATCAATGACCGCTCGTTCAACGCCTCGGCGTGGAAAGGTATGCAGGACGCGCACGCGAAGAACAAGAACATCCAGATCTCATACCTTTCCTCGACGTCCGCGGCCGACTACGTGCCCAACATCAACACGTTCATCCACAAGGGCTGCGGCATCATCGTGACCGTGGGCTTCTTGATGGACAGCGCCACCCAGGCCGCGGCCAACGCGCACCCGAGCCAGAAGTTCGCGATCGTGGACGATGCACCGCTGGGGCTCAAGTACCACAACGTGCTCGCGCTGCAGTACGAGACCGACCAGGCGGCCTTCCTCGGCGGCTACCTCGCCGCGGCGAGCACCAAGACCGGTACGGTCGCCACCTACGGCGGCATGCAGTTCCCGTCAGTCACCATGTACATGAACGGCTTCGTCGCCGGCGTGCGCTACTACAACAAGGTGAAGGGCGCCGCGGTGAAGGTCCTCGGCTGGACCCCGGCCAAGGGAACCTGCTCGCTCGCCAAGTGTGACGGTACCGGCACCTTCGTCGGCAACTTCACCGACCAGACCGCCGGCAAGACCCTGACCGCCGGTGACTTCTCGGCCGGCGCCGACATCGTCTTCCCGGTCGCCGGGTCGGTCGGCCTCGGTTCAGTCGCCGCCGCCCAGCAGGCCGGCGCGGGCCACAGCATCATGTGGGTCGACAGCAACGGCTGCATCTCGGACAAGGCGGACTGCTCGTGGTTCATCGGCACCGTCGCCAAGGGCGTCGAGCCCTCGGTGCGCGATGCGGTGCTCGCCGCCGCCGCGGGCAAGTTCAAGGGTGGTACCTACCTCGGAACGTTGAAGAACCAGGGAACGGCGCTCGAGTACGGCGGGATCTCGGTGCCGTCGTCGCTCAAGTCGACAATCGCGGGCATCGCCCGGGGGATCATCGCGGGCTCGATTTCGGTCAACCCCAACAAGTACCCGGCCAGCTGATCAACCGCGTGGCGTAGCGGTTCGCCGCACGACGAAGGCCCGGGCGCTTGCGGCCCGGGCCTTCGTCGTGGCTACGATGGGCGCTTATGCGTTTGGAGCTCCGGGGCATTACGAAGCGGTTCGGAACCTTTACCGCCAACCACCAGATCGACCTCGTGGTCGAGCCCGGACAGATCCACTGCCTACTCGGCGAGAACGGTGCGGGAAAATCAACGTTGATGAACGTGATCTTCGGACTGCTCCAGTCCGACGAGGGTGAGATGCTCATCGACGGGGTCGTGACGCGCTTCGCGAACTCCGGCGAAGCCGTGCGGCGCGGCATCGGCATGGTGCATCAGCACTTCATGCTCGTGCCCGTCTTCTCGGTCGCCGAGAACGTCGTGCTCGGCTTTGAGCCGACCAAGTCCTTTAACCGGCTCGACCACCAGCGCGCCCGCGAGGAGATCCGCAGCGTCTCGCAGACCTTCAACCTCGAAGTCGACCCCGACGCGATCGTCGAGGAACTGCCCGTCGGGCTCCAGCAGCGCGTCGAGATCCTCAAGGCCCTCAGCCACGACGCCGAACTACTGATCCTCGACGAGCCGACGGCAGTACTCACCCCACAGGAGATCGACGCGCTGATGGCGATTATGCGCTCGCTCGCCGCCTCGGGCAAGTCGATCCTCTTCATCACCCACAAGCTCAAAGAGGTGAAAGCCATCGCCGACGTCATCACGGTGATCCGCCAGGGCGAGGTCGTGGGCACGGCCCAGGCGAGCGACTCCGAGGCCGAGCTCGCCTCGATGATGGTGGGTCGCAGCGTCAGTCTCACGGTCGACAAGGCCGCGCTCACCCCCGGCGAGGAGGTGCTCGCCATCACAGACCTCGTCGTGCGAGACGACCGGGGTCTGCCCGCCGTGAACGGCGTCAGCCTGAGCGTGCGCGCCGGGGAGATCGTTGCGCTCGCCGGCGTGCAGGGCAACGGCCAGACCGAGCTCGTCGAGGCGATCGCGGGCATGCGTCCCGTCGAGTCCGGCACGATCAGCGTGCGCGGCGTTGACATCACCAACCACACGCCGCGCCAGGTGCTCGACGCCGGGGTCGGCCACGTCCCCGAGGACCGCCAGCTCCACGGTCTCGTGCTCTCCATGTCGGTCGCGGACAACCTGGTGCTCAACACCCCGCGCCGCGCGCCCTTCGCCCGGCGCGGTTCGCGCAACCTCGCCGCGGTGAACGAGAACGCGCAGAGCCTCGTCCAGCGCTTCGACATCCGCACGACGTCGACCCAGGCACTGGTGAGTTCGCTCTCGGGCGGCAACCAGCAGAAGGTCATCGTCGCGCGCGAGCTGTCGCGCCCGCTCAGCCTGTTCGTCGCGTCTCAGCCGACGCGGGGCCTCGACGTCGGATCGATCGAGTACGTGCACCGACAGATCGTGAACCAACGCGACGAGGGACTGGGCGTGCTGATCGTCTCCTCAGAGCTCGACGAGGTCCTCGCCCTCGGTGACCGCATTGCGGTCATGCACGCCGGACGGATCAGTGGCGTCGTTGCGCCGACGACGAGCCGCGAGACCATCGGGCTGCTCATGGCCGGCGCCGGAGCCACCGATGCCTGAGTCGACACCTCGCCGTTCGATCTGGGCCCGCGTGACCGGCCAGAGTCCCTTCGTCGTGACGGTCTTCGCCCTCGTGCTCGGCCTGGTCTTTGGCGCGATCGTCATTATCACGACGACCGCGCCGGTCCTTGACGCCTGGCGCGGCTTCTTTCACAGTTGGGGTGCTCCGGGGCACGCGCTCAAGGTCACCGCCGACAACGTTGGGGCGGCCTATCGGATCATGTTCACCGGGTCGGTCTTCAGCCCGGCCACCCTCTGGCACGCAATCACCACCGGGCAGGGCTGGTCGAACGCCCTGACCCCGATCTCCGAGACCCTCACCTACGCCACCCCGCTCACGATCGCGAGCATCGGCGTGGGCATCGCCTTCCAGGCGGGCATCTTCAACATCGGCGCCAACGGCCAGGCGATGATGGGCGGTATCGCCGGGGCCTACGTGGGCACGCTGATCCACCTGCCGATGGCCCTGCACCTGCCGGTCACGATGCTCGCGGGGATCGCGGGCGGCGTGCTCGCCGGGTCGGTCCCGGGTCTCTTGAAGGCCTATACCGGCGCCCACGAGGTGATCGTGACCCTGATGTTCAACTACGTGGTCTCGGCGATCCTGCTCTACACCCTGCTCTCGACGGCCCTGCAGGCCCCCGGCCAACAGAACGACATTGCGCGCACGCTCGATCCCTCGGCCCAGCTCGCCCCGCTCTTCGGGGTCTCCTCGGGACTGCGGGTCAACTACGGCCTCGTGATCGCGGTGCTCGTGGTGCTCTTCGCGTGGTGGTTCCTCGAGCGCTCCTCGCTCGGCTTCGACTTCCGCGTGACCGGGGCCAACCCCCAGGCGGCGCGGGCCTCGGGCATCAACGCCAAGGCCGTGATCATCCTGGTCTTCGCGATCTCGGGCGGGCTCGCGGGACTCGCCGGCGTCACCGAGCTGGCCGGGTTCTACAAGACCCTCGACGGCGGATTCCTCGTCGGCAACGCCGGTATCGGCTTCACCGCGATCACCGTGTCACTGCTCGGTCGCAACCGGCCGGTGGGCATTGTCTGGGCGTCGCTGCTCTTCGCCGCCCTCGGCGTGGGCGGGCGCGCCATGCAGGCGGCGACGGGCATCCCGCTCGACCTCGCAACCGTGATCCAGTCGGCGGTCGTGCTCTTCGTGGCGACCCCGGTACTGGTCAAGGAGATCTTCCGGCTGCGCACGTCGCCGACGACCGCGCTGCAACTGGCGACCAAGGGGTGGGGATCGTGAGCCTCGACGTGACGAACGAGACAGCGACGACCGCGCGGATCCCGGTCGGGCGCACGCGCGGCATCGGCGTGATCATGCTCGCCATCGGGCTGTTCACGGCCCTCGTCTTCGGTGTCGGCTCGGGCTTTAGCGCCCACTCGTCGCTCACCTTTAACCCCGTGTCGCTCACGAACGCGCCGTGGCGGATCGGCACGCTCACGCTGCTCACCGCGTGGACCAACGTCGTGCTGGGTCTCGCGATCGTCGCGATGGGTGCCCACGTCGCGCTGCGTCTGCCCCGTCGCGGCGTGATGGCCCGGTTCGGCGTGGTCGCCGTGCTCTTCTTCTTCGCGCTCTTGCTGTGGGCCGCGCGCACCACCGGGCCGTCCCAGATCAACTTCGTCAACCTCACCGCGGTGCTGATCGGCAGTTCGGCCCTCGCGATGGTGCTCGTCTTCGGGTCGCTCTCGGGGGTCATGTGCGAGCGCGCGGGCGTCGTGAACATCGCGATCGAGGGCCAGTTCATCGGCGGGGCCTTCGTCGGCTCCATGGTCGCCTCGACGACCCACGACTTCTTCTTCGCCGCCATCGTCGGCGCGCTCGTGGGCGGCCTCGTCGGACTCGTGCTCGCCTTCTTGTCGCTGCGCTACCTCTCGGACCAGATCATCGTCGGCGTGGTGCTCGTCACGATGCTCGGCAGCCTCTCGTCGTATCTGAACCTGCAGGTGCTCACGCCGTTCCCCCAGTACAACACGGGCAACCTCGCGCCCAACCTGCCGATCCCGCTGCTGTCCAAACTCCCGGTGCTCGGACCGGTCTTCTTCGACCAGACCGGATTCTTCTACCTGATGATCGTGCTGGTGGCTCTCGTGAGCTTCGGGCTGTTCAAGACCCGCTGGGGGCTACGGGTCCGCGCGGTCGGCGAGCACCCCCAGGCCGCGGCCTCGGTCGGTATCAAGGTGGTCGGGGTGCGATACGCCAACGTCATCATGGGCGGCGCGATCGCCGGTGTTGGGGGCGTCGCCTTCATGGCCTCCCAGGGCCAGTTCCAGCCCGGCTACACCTCGGGACTCGGCTACATCGCCCTCGCCGCGTTGATCTTCGGGCGCTGGCGCCCGTCGGGGGCGGTCGTGGCGTCGGTGCTCTTCGGGCTGTCGGTCTACCTCGCGGACAACCTCCAGACCTACCAGGTCCCCATGCCCACCGAGATCCTCGGGATGTTCCCCTACGTGATCACCATCGCCGTCGTCTCGGGTCTCATCGGGCGGGTGCGCCCGCCCGCGGCCGACGGACTGCCCTACCGGCGCGACTAACCCGCGCCCAGTCCAGCGACCACTTCGGCCGCGGTCGTCATGGCGGCCGAAAGGGCCGCTCGACGCGAAGCACCCCGCAGCCGATTCGCGAGGTAGGCGCCCGTGACCGCGTCCCCGGCGCCGGTCGTGTCCAGGGCGAACCGCGTTGCCGCGGCGACGCGCACCTCGCCCTCGTCGCTCACCACGAGCGCGCCGCGCGCCCCCAGGGTCACCACGACCTCGCCGAAGCGTTGGAAAAGGTGCACCAGGGCGGTGTCGAGCGAGCCGCCGCCCAGTTCCCCGGCTTCTTCCTCGTTGGCGAAGATCGTCGTCGCCCCGCTCACCGCGTCGAGGAAGTGCGCCGCGCCCATGGCGCGAAGTGGGCCGAGCGAACAGGCGTCGACCGAGACCGAGACGGCGCGCGAGCGCGCGACCTCGATCGCGCTACGCGCCACGTCGCGGGTCCGCTCGTCGAGCACGGTGTAGCCCGAGACGTGCAGGTGGTCAATGCCCTCCGCCAGGGCCCCCAGCACGTGGGCCCGGCCCAGTTCGGCGTTGGCGCCGCGACTCGTGTACATGGCGCGCTGGGCGGAGCCGTCCACGATCGCGACGACGACGCCGGTCGGCTGGTCGGTCACCTGGAAGCGGGTGACGACCCCGTCGTGGTCAAAGAGGTGACCCAGCACGTCGGCCGCGGGGTCTCGTCCAACGGCGCCGACGTAGGTAACCGCGCAGCCGGCGCGCGCCAGTTGCACCGCGGCGTTGGCGGCCGACCCCCCGCGCCCCACCACCGTCGCGGCCGCGGTGTCGCTCGTCGGCTGCAGCGCCCCGAGGGGCCGGGTCACGACGTCCAACATCACGTCACCGATCAGGGTGACGCGCGGTTTCACGGACGCTTCGCCGCGAGTGCGACCGCCACCTCGCCGGCCAGCGCGGCGTTGGCGACGACGAGGGCCCGGTTGGTCGCCACGCTCGATCCGGCGCTAAAGCGCGCAAATTCGCCGAGCAGAACCGGGGTAACGTCCTTACCCCTCGCGCCGGAGGCGTCGGCGAGCGCGAGGGCGCTGGCGAGCGCGGCGTCGTGGAGCTCGGCGTCGAGTTCGAACTCGGCGGCGACGGGGTTGGCGAGCAGCATGCCCGTCGCGGCGAAGTCCCGGTGCGCGGTAAAGGCGGCCGCGGCCGCGGCCGGCCCGTCGACGGACCAGTCGAGCGCGTAGCCCGAGTCGGCCCGGTAGAAGCCGGGGAAGCGGTCGGTCCGATAGCCGAGAACCGGGACCCCGAGGGTATCCAGTCGCTCGAGGGTCGCCGCGACGTCGAGGATTGACTTCACGCCCGAGGCGACGACGAGCACCGGCGTGCGCGACAGGGTGGTGAGGTCATTGGACTCGTCGAAGGTTCGCGCCGCGTCGCGGTGGACCCCGCCCAGGCCGCCCGTCGCCATCACCTCGATGCCGACCCGGCTCGCCAGGGCGATCGTGCCCGCGACCGTGGTGGCCCCGTCACGCCCGAGCGCGATCGCGAGGCCCAGGTCGCGCGAGGAGAGTTTCGCGCTCGCGCGTTGCGGTTGGGCGAGCCGGTCGAGCTCGTCGACACTGAGCCCGACCACGACGCGGCCGTCGAGCAGTCCGATCGTCGCGGGGACCGCGCCGGCGGCTCGCACCGCCGCTTCGCACTGCGCGGCGACCTCCAGGTTCTGCGGACGCGGCAGGCCGTGCACGACGATCGTCGTCTCGAGCGATACGACCGGTCGGCCGTCGCGAATCGCGTCGTTCACCTCGTCGGCGACGACGAGTGACGGGGAGTTCACGAGTCGCTTCACGAGCCGAAGTGTACTGTGATGGCGTGATTGAGCCCGATGAAATCCCCTGGGGGACGTTGCGCGCCCGCGCGATTGCCGCGAGCGCGCGCGCCTACGCCCCGTACTCGAAAGTGATGGTCGGCGCGGCCGCGCTGACCGACCGCGGCGTCGTCGTCGAGGGCGCCAACGTCGAGAACGCCAGCTACGGGCTCACGCTGTGTGCCGAGTGCTCACTCGTGAGCGACCTCGCGCGCGTGGGCGGCGGCCGGCTCGTCGCGGTCGTTGTCGTGGCCGGGGATGGCGAGCCGCTCGCGCCCTGCGGCCGGTGCCGCCAGCTGCTCTTCGAGCACGGCGGCGCGGACCTGCTCGTGGACGACGGCGCGACGCGCCCGGCACGAACGCTCGCGAGCCTTTTACCCGACGCCTTCGGACCCGACGACCTCGCCGCGCGCTCGTGACCTCGGCCGTTGACGTTATCGCGGCCAAGCGCGACGGGCACGCGCTCGAGAACGACGCGATCGCCTGGATACTCAACGCCTACGGCGCCGGCGAGGTTGCCGACGAGCAGATGTCGGCGCTCTTGATGGCGGTCTTCTTCAACGGGCTCTCGGGCCGCGAGCTACGCACCTGGACCGCCACGATGGTCGACTCGGGTGAACGGCTCGACCTCGCGCGACTCTCGCGTCCGACCGTGGACAAGCACTCGACCGGCGGCGTCGGCGACAAGATCTCACTCATCCTCGCGCCACTGGTCGCGGCCTGCGGGGCCGCCGTGCCCCAGCT
>JAKBCT010000023.1 GCA_021807655.1 Actinomycetes bacterium
TTTCGCGATGAGCGCGATCGCCGAAGCGACCATGGACACGATGATGATCACGGCAATCACGCCGAGTATTGCCATGACACCAATTTTCACGTGCACCCCTCAGTGTTCCTAGACGCATCGACCGGCCCACGAGTAACCTACTCGCGTCGCCCGACGCCCGGTACGCAGCGGTCTTTCGCGACTCGTCGATGGCGTCGAAACGGTGAACTCGACCCCGAAGACAGCAATCGCGCTAGACCACCTCGAGCGTGACCGCCCTGCACCAACGCGTCATCGCGCCGAGACGTTCGCGACACATCAACCCTTCAGATCTACGCAGTGTCACCATTGGGTCCAAAGGCGGCGCGTCCGCGCTGGACCGCAACGTCCACCCCATCGTCCCCCAGATCCGCGAGGGTACCAAGGGCGGATCGACCAAAGCGCTGACGGACGTCATCGATAGCGTCGCGCAGGGCTTCGTAGTTCGCCTGGCGACTACGCGACGTCAAGCGCGCGCGCTCGAGTGCGTCCTCGGTTCCCGCGTCGATGGCGAAACTCAGCTGGAGTTCAACGTCGCTGCGCTCGACGAACGAGGACGCGTAGAGCCCCACGAGTCGAACCGATTGACGAAGATCAATCGATTCGGCCAGCGCGAGGCCAACCGCTTCAATCGCGACCGCGTCGTCGACGCCAAACGAGAGCGTCTGTGAACGCGACACGCTCGCCAGATCGTCAAAGCGAACGATGAGCGATATGGTTCGGGCCAGTTGATGCTGCGCGCGCAGCGCACGCGCCACAATGCCGGCGTGACCGCGCAGGACGTTGCGCAACTCATCGAGTCCGCGCAGGGACTGCGCAAAGGTCTGATCGTGGCCGAGCGACTTCGCCTCACGATCCACGACCACCTCGCGACGGTCGTCGCCGCGGGCGTACGCCACCAGCGTGGCGGCCATGGCCGGACCGAGGTGCGCGCCGAGGGTGGCTTCGTCAACCGCGTCCAGGTCGCGAACCCAGCGCAACCCCAGCCGCGCCAGCTTTGCCGTGGTGGCCGGGCCGACGCCCCACAGGGCGCTGACTGGCAGTTCGGCGAGCCAGGCCCGTTCCATGGGCGCACTAACCCACACCACTCCCTCGCCCGCCCGTACACGCCCCTCGACGACCGTCGGCTTAGACCGCTTCGACGCGAGCTTGGCGAACAGCTTGTTGCGGGCTAGTCCCACGCCGCAGGCGAGACGGAGTTCGTCCTCAATACGCCGTCGCAACTCCCAGGCGGCGTCGAGTGGTTTGACGCCCAGACGACGCAGGCCGCGCAGGTCAGCGAAGAGTTCATCGAGCCCGATCGGCTCGATCGTGGGCGTCAGGTCCGTCACGATGGCCCGAAAACGGCGCGAGTACTCCTCATAGCGCTCAAAACGGCCCGGCAAAATCACCAGCGTTGGACATCGGCGCCGAGCCACCACGCTGGCCATCCCACTGCGCACCCCGTAGCGGCGGGCCTCGTAGGTCGCGCTGGCGATGACCCCGCGCTCCCCCGCACCGCCGACCGCCACCGGCCGGCCGGCTAGTGACGGGTCGTCAAGAATCTCGACCGACGCAAAGAAGGCGTCGAGATCGACGTGCAGTATGGGTGCTTCGTCAACGGTCGGCGCGTCAGAAGGTGAGTTCGACACTGCGAAATGCCTCGCCGTAGGCGACCCCGATCGGGCGTCCAGACTGTTCGGCTCGTCCGTACACCACCTCGCGAATCGCCTCAGTGTCATCGCCCAGCTGTGACGCGTGCGTCACCACCGCGGTCGCCTTGACGTCGATGGTGCGCGACACGTCGATGACGACATCGGGCTCGTGCGTGCCGCTGAGCAAGAGACGTCCAACCTGATGCGCGGCGCCTCGTTCGGGAAAGTACAGGGGCATGGCCGCCGCCGGCGCTACCGCGTCCAACATCGCCCAACCCGTTTCGCGGTGATCACGGTGATTGACGTAGACACCGCCAAAGAACGTCGCCGTCGGGTCGTGACCCACGACGACGTCGGGTCGCAGCCGACGGATCAGTCCAACCAACTCACCGCGCAGCGCGACGTCGTTATCCACCTCGCCGTCGGGTCGATCCAGCGTAATGACGGATTCGACGCCGAGCACCTTGGCCGCGAGAACGAGTTCGGAACGTCGAACGTCACGCAGCGAGCCCGCATCCGTTTGGGTTCCGTGCGAACCCTTCGAACCATCGCAGACCACCACCACGTGAACGGCGCACCCCTCGCTCGCCCACTGCGCCAACACGCCCCCGGCGGCAACGTCGGCGTCATCTGGGTGGGCGTACACGGCCATCGCGCAGCGGGGCTGCAGACGCAGGTTGCGCACGGCTAGCCCCGGAGCTTGGGCGCGGTCGACTTCACGAGCATGCCGATCTCGCGCGCGAAGTCCTCCGTTCCTTCGAAACCCTTGTAGACCGACGCGAAGCGCACGTAGGCCACATCGTCAATCGGACGAATGGCGTCGAGCGTTGACCGCCCGATCTCTTCGCTTGAGACGTCGCGGTTGAGCAACCGCATCGACTCCTCGACGGTGGTCGCGATCGACTCCATAACCGCCTCGTTCACCGGACGGTTCTTGAACGCGGCGCGGACGCCGGCGAGAATCTTGGCGCGGTCGAAGGGCTCTCGGTCGCCCGATCGCTTGACTACGATGAAGCCGACCTCTTCAATGCGTTCGAACGTTGTGTAGCGCTGTCCGCAGGCGGCACATTCTCGACGCCGGCGAATGGCGACACCATCTTCGGCGAGACGAGAATCTACGACGCGGTCATCGTCAGCCGAACAGTAGGGACACCGCATGCCGCAACGATACACGCAAACACCTTCTGCTTATGGTATAAGCACGTGTTCACCGGGCACAACGACGGCCGAGCGAAGCTCGCGAACGAGCAGTTGGCGAGCCTCCGCGGGATCGACCGGATTCGCGAGACGCGCAATGGAGTCGATCGTGTCGCCTGGTTGCACGACGTACACCATGCCCGACGCCAAACTCGAACCCGTGGCCAGATCAGTAGGCAATCCGGTCCCCGTCGTACCACCGAGCGCGTGACCCGGCCACGACAGGATCGCGACACCGAGGATCACGCCGCTCACCGTCAATGCGCGAACACGGCGGCGGCGCGCGCGGCGGCGCGCTGAGCGCCGAACCGCCAGCGCCGGGCCGGTCCGCCACGTCGTTTGCGGCGAGTGAACAAGACGCAGATACGGCTCGGCAACGGTCGGCACTTCTTCGACGAACTCCGCCAGTGCGGACATTGGAGCCTCCTCACGTACACGAACACTTGTTCGTACTCTATCGAACAGGTGTTCGTCTAGCAAGAGGAAGTTATGTCGTACCTGATTAACAGCTAGATACGCGCGCTGAGTGACCCCAGCGCTCGGCCCACTCGACCGAACTGGGCGTACCCAACCCGACGCTTATGACCCCGCAGTGCCGACGAAACCTCGCCCAAGGAGCGCACCATGGTGATCGAATGGGCGCGAACCAGTTGTGCGCACTCTCGAGCGAGGGCTTCATCAGGGTGGTCCGCTGAATCGGTCACCTGGCCATCAGTAACCCAGATCAGTGGCTCACCGACCCTGCGTCGTCGTATCGCCCACCGCAGGATGGGACCATCCACACCGTTGCCGACGTTGCCACTGGGCGGCTGATTGACGACACCGCCTCGTTGCGCAAGCACCCACGCGTTGGGCTGCGAGCCGGCGTCCCCCGGACGGTGGCTATAGCCAACCACCAGCGAGTCGGGTGCTGCTCGCACGAGCGCTTCCAATTGCTCGCGCTCGATGTCCATCGAACCCGATTGATCAATGACGACGACGCCGCCGTGGCGAGACGAGCGCGTCACGAACGCGCGTCGCTGGTCGTCGGTCAGCAGCCGGCTGGGAAAACGCATGACGGAACCACTGACCGACGGCCGAACGCGTCGCAGCCCGGCGGACCGTGGGCGGTGACGCAGTTCCGTGCTGGCAAAGCACAACGGCGCGAAGTGCCCGCTCGGTGGACGGCGACCACCGGGCAAAAGCGATCGGCGAAAGCGTCGTAACTCCTCTGGATCTCGTGGGACTCGAGCGTCGCGCACTGACGTCACGAGGCGCGCCAGGGGAACGCTGAATGCACCATAGCCCGCGGGCAGGCCATCGGCGCCGATCTCCGTCGCACCCAACGCTGGTGCTCCAACGCCACGAACAATCGTCCGCGCCCGCGCCGCCACGGCGCGCAGGGGCGCCGTCCAACTCGCGTCGCCCCGCCGCACGCCACTTAGGAATTCGCGTTCCGCACCGGTACCGACGACCGCCAACAGAAAACACACCGCCTCGGCCCAGTCGCCGCTCGCGGCCAAACGCTCACCACCCACGCGCTCGCTCCCGTCGCGCAACAGTTCTACCGCGAAACCGAGCCGCGCCAGAATCGTGTTGACGCGCATCTCTTCGGCGCACTCCAGCGCACGAGGCGACACCTCCGAAATGCTCGACCCCCAATCGCGACGGTGTGGACTGACGCGAACGTGGACGAGCTCGTGGGCTCGCACGACGCGCGCCCGTTCGTCGCCCTCCCACGGGACGCGCAGAATTCTGCTGCTCAGGTCACAGCTGGCGTCGCCGCGCCAGGTCGAGCCACGCTCGATACGCCACGCTGACGAGGTGAAACCGTCGGCGCGACCCGTTACCAACTCCGGGTAGACGTGGCCCTGACTCACCGCAGCGCCGCTACGTTCAGGGCGTCGAGTATCGCGCCGGCTCGGTCACCACCGAAGACGAGTTGCGCCGCCCGTGGCGACCCGTAGCGATCACGAAGGCGATCGAACGCGTAGAAGCTGCGAAGTGACACCCGCCGTGACGAGTCGCCGAGCGACCCCGCCAACGCGGGCGACTGCAGATCCTCACTCAGTCGCGTCACGGCGTCCGGGTGCGGGCGGTCGATACGCACCGCTACGGCGAACCGATCTCGCAGCGCTGACGGCAGGTCGTCGAGTTCCTCCAAATTCGTCGTCATCACGACACTGAACTCGGGGCCGGGCGCCACCCAGGCACCCGTCTCGGGGTTGCGCCATCTCGCCGACTCCGTCGTGTCGGTCATGGCGAGCAACGTGCTCAGCGCGTCACCCGATGCGCGATCAACTTCGTCGACCACCAGGCGGCCACCGCGACCTCCGCGTGCCGTCCACGCGCGGATGGCCGGCCCTTCGCGCCAGCGCCACGTCCCATCACCAGAAGGGATCCACGTACCAGTGATCTCACCGGTGGTGAGATCCTCCGTACAGACCAGCCGTTCGGCGATGCCGCCGTGCTCTCCGGCGTGCAGCGCCGCGTACGTCTTGCCGGTTCCGGGTGGACCATAGAGGACCAGTCGATCTATGCCCGCCGCCATGACGTCAGCAACGTCGCGCCAACACTGTCCCATATCCGCCTGTGTCTCGTGAATCATCGCACCACCTTTCTCGCGTCCCAACGGTCGCGAGAATGGGTGGCCCTAGTGCGTCGCGTCGCGCGAGATTCTCTCCAGTACGGGTAACGCCCGCACGAGCGTCCGGCGGTCACTCGCCGAGAGCGCCTCGAGTTGGGCGTCGAGTCCCAGCGTCCGTTCGCGCCGCAACGTTCGCAGGGTCGTCGCACCTTCACTGGTGACGGCAATGAGCGACGCACGACGATCCTGCGGGTCACAGGTCCGTGACACGAGGCCTAGCTCCTCGAGTGTCGCCACCACCCGCGTGGCCGCTGGCGCGCCCAGTGACTCCAGAGTGGCCAGCGCGCTGATGCGCAGGGGACCGCGCTCTTCCACCGTTACCAGCGCTGAGACTTGGGACGGCGAAAGACCGGCGGCGGCGTGCTGGCGAATCGTTCGCATCAGTCGACTGACGACGAGATTCAAGCGGGCGGCGTCGGTGGCCCCGATATGCAAGTCCGAGATCATCGCACGACGTCGCTCTCGAGCGCGACCTCACCGGGCACCGCGCCGCCAACCAATGACAGATCTTCCACGTGCTCCTGCATCGACAGCTCACGGTTGACGTACCGCTTGCCTCGCAACGACGAGAAGACGGCCCCGATCACCGCCATGGCGATGGCCAACGAGAAGACGATCACGAGTCCGTGATGGAACGGCGTCAGGATCAGGCTGGGAAAGAAATGCTTACCGGTCAGGGCCGACCACTGCGCGCTCGACACGTGCGCGACGCGCTGACTGGTGAGCAGACTCTTCAGGGGATTCAGACCCAGAAAGGACGAAAAGAGACTGCCCACCGCGGGAAGATTCGCGACTACGTGGGCTTGTGAAGCGGCGACACCGTGCGACGTGAGTCCTCGATACAGGCTGGCGGGCAGGGTATTGGTCAGCCCCACAATCATCAGAGAAAAGAAGACGCCAATGGAGACGACCATGCCGGAGTTCATGAACGCCGCTTGGATTCCGGCGGCGCCGCCGCGTTCGTTGGCCGGGACACTGTTCATGATGGCGGTCGAGTTCGGTGCCGAGAACATGCCGCCACCGAGTCCGTTCAGTGCAACGAGCAACGCGAACTGCCAGTACGCGAAGTCAGTGGAAAGTAGGAGCAGTCCGACAAAGCTCAGCCCGAAGACGAGCAGTCCGCCGGTCGAAAGGATTCGCGCACCGTGACGATCAGACAGGTACCCCGATATCGGTCCCGCGACGAGAAAGCCGATGGTGAGCGGCAACAGATAGATACCGGCCCACAACGGCGTGGCGGCGTAGCTATACCCGTGAAGTGGGAGCCAGATTCCCTGCAACCAAATGATCAGCATGAACTGGAGACCGCCGCGGGCAATGGCCGCGAGAAGTCCGGCGATGCTTCCCGTAAAGAACGCGCGAATTCGAAACAACTTTAAGTTGAACATCGGCGAGGTGACCCGCGATTCGATAACCAAGAATGCGACTAGAAACACCACGCTGATCGCGAACGCGCTCAGCACCGTCGGCGATGTCCACCCCATCGAGCTAGTTCCGTAGGGCTGGATGCCGTACACGATGGCCACCAGCAGCGACGTGAGGCCTATGGCGAACGTACCGTTACCCCACCAGTCAATTTTCGCATTCACCCGGACGCCGTTGTCACGAAGGCTCAGGTAGCCCCACACTGTGCCGATCAGACCGACCGGCACCGAAACCCAGAACACGAGTCGCCAGTCACCGATGGAGAGCAATCCACCGAGAATCAGACCAACGAACGAGCCGCCAATCGCCGCAACTTGATTGATGCCCATCGCGAAACCACGTTGCTCGGCGGGAAAGGCGTCAACGATGATGGCACTCGAATTCGCGAAGAGCATGGCGCCACCGACACCCTGCACGAGCCGCCACAGCACCAACCACAGTGCCCCGGAGCCATCGCGGAACGGATCCAGAGCCAGCATCACGGACGCCGCGGAGAAGACCGCGAATCCCAGGTTGTAGATTCGCACGCGACCCTTGATGTCGCCCAGCCGCCCGAGGCTGATGACGAGTACCGCCGTAACTAGAAGGTAACCCTGCAGGAGCCACAAGAGGTAACCCACATTGCCTGGTGACAGCGGGTTGATTCCCACGCCTCGAAAGATCGCCGGCAGTGAGATCAAGATGATTGAACCATTGATCGTCGCCATGAAGATGCCTAGAGTCGTGTTCGTCAGGGCGATCCACTTGTATCGGTCGTGGTGGGCTTGCTGCAAGGCGTTCATCGGACGAGGTCGACCCTTACTAGTTACTTGTAATCAAGTAAGTATATCGCGCTCGGTCCTCGTCGGCCACGATTCGGGCGCCGCGCTCGCCACCACCTCGACGCTGAGAAGTTGCTTCTGCACACCGCGAGTCCCGTGGGATAGCCTGACGCGAAATCGCGTTGGCAGTGTCCGGCACGAGGGGGTGGCGTGGCTGAAGTCCTTCTATTTCATCACGTGATGGGATTAACCAACGGCGTGCAGTCGTTCGCCCAGGCCCTTCGCGATGGTGGACACACCGTTCACGTACCCGACCTTTTCGATGGTCGACGACCCGGGTCCATTGATGAAGGCATGCAACTCGTTCGTGAGGTCGGCGACGAGCCGTTGTTAGCGCTGGCCGAACACGCGGCACTCGGATTGCCCCCCGAACTCGTCTACGCCGGCTTCTCCTTCGGTGCCGGTCTCGCGCAAACGTTGGCGCAGACCCGTACGGGCACGCGCGGCGCGCTACTCTTCGAGTCCTGCTTGCCGGTCACGGGCGAGTGGGCCATCGGGCCCTGGCCCGAAGGCGTAGCCGTGCAGATTCACGGCATGGACAACGACCCTTACTTCGCACTCGGCGGTGACCTTGACGCCGCGCGCGAGTTGGTCGCCCTCGTCGGTCCGGCGCTGGCCGAGCTCTTCGTCTATCCGGGCGACCGGCATCTCTTCGCTGACAGCTCCCTGCCCTCGTTCGACGCCGAGGCGGCCGCCCTGCTCACCCAGCACGCACTCGAGTTTCTCGACCGCCTCGGTTAGTCGCGTCATCGGACACCAGCGGCCGCGTGGTGGCTTCGACTAGCCGGGCGGATCGGCCGGTGACTCGACATCCTCGCCGAGGTACACGGCACGAACGCGCGCATCAGTCAGCAGGTTCGTCGCGCTGTCGGCAAAGACGATTCGGCCATTCTCCATGACGTAACCGCGATCCGCCAGCCGGAGGGCTTGGGCGGCATTTTGCTCCACGAGAAAGACGGTGGTGCCGCTGGCCCGGATCTCGCCGATAATCCGAAATATCGTGTCAACGATCATCGGCGCCAGTCCCATGGAGGGCTCGTCGAGTAACAACAGCCGGGGCCGACCCATGAGTGCTCGCCCGATGGCCAGCATTTGCTGTTCCCCACCCGAGAGATTGCCGCCGATTTGCTTGCGGCGCTCCTTGAGGATGGGAAAGGTCTCGTACATCCGCTCCATGTCGTCGCCGTAGGAGCCACGACGCCCGAACGCGCCCATCTCGAGATTCTCCTCCACCGTCATCTGGGGGAAGATTCGCCGACCTTCGGGCACGTGGCCGATTCCCAGCGACGTGAACTGGTGGGCCTTGGTCGACGTCACGTCGTGACCCTCGAAGAGGATACGACCACCCTGGGGTGCGTGAAGGCCCGACAGCATACGCAGGGTCGTCGTCTTACCCGCGCCGTTCGCCCCGAGCAACGTAACGATTTCGCCTTCCTCGACGTCAAAGGAGACGCCGTGCAGGGCCGTGATCGCGCCGTAGCGCACCACGGCGTCGTGGACCTCGAGCATCACGAGCGGTCCCCCGTTCCCGATTGCGCAGAACCCAGGTACGCCTCGATGACCTGATCGTTAGCGCGGATCTCCTCGGGTGAACCTTCGGCGATCACGCTCCCGAAGTTCAGCACGTACAGTCGCTCGGCGAGCGACATCACCAGCTTCATGTCGTGTTCGATGAGCAGAATCGACACGCCCCGCTCGTCGCGCACCCGGCGGATCAGCGTGGTCAGGTCACGCTTTTCCGACGGATTCGTCCCCGCCGCCGGTTCGTCGAGCAGCAAAACCTGTGGGCTCGTAGCCAGTCCGCGAGCGATCTCGAGTCGACGCCGGTCACCGTAGGAGAGCGACGATGAAATGGTGTTCGCCTGGCGTCGCAAACCCACGAAATCGAGCAACTCGATGGTCACCTGGTCTGACTCGCGTTCGCCACGTCGCGTCGCCGGACCGCGCAGCATGGCGCCGACGACGCCGATACCGTGATGCGACTCAGCACCGATCTTCACGTTTTCGAATGCCGTGAGGGCGCTGAACATCCGCGAGGCCTGGAACGTTCGGGCGACGCCGGCCGAACTGACCCGGTGCGCCTTCTTGCCGATGACGTTCATCGGCTTGGCGTCGCGCCCCGTAAAGGTGATCGTGCCCTCTTGTGGTTGATACACCCCGGTCAACGAGTTGAACAGTGAGGTCTTGCCCGCTCCGTTTGGTCCGATAACCGCCAGAATCTCACTGCGCTCCTGGTGGAGCGACACGTCGTTCAGTGAGACGACCCCGCCGAAGCGCAGCGTCACGTGTTCAACGTCGAAGATGCGGTCGGTCACGGCACGTCTCCCGTCAGGACCTCATTCATGTGGCCCTCACCCGCTTCGGATAGGCCGATCTCGCGTCGCCGCCGCTTCGACGGCAGCAGTCCGACGGGTCGGAAGATCATCATGATCATCAGAATCGCGCCGAGGTAGATGTACAGGTCCTGGGGCTGATAACCCGACGGCGGCGAGTGCAGCAGGTACATCGAGCCGGTCTGGATGACGATCGCGCCGAGGACGACGCCCGCGATCGAACCCATGCCGCCGAAGATCACCAGGACGAGGATGTTGATGGAGAACTGGATGGTGAAACTGGACGGGAAAATCGAATTGGACTGGCTCGCCGTGACGACCCCCGCGAACCCGGCCGTCGAGGCGCCTATGGCAAAGGCCATCACCTTGTACTTGAGTGGATTGATCCCCACGGACTCGGCCGCCACCTCATCTTCACGGATCGCGGTCCAGGACCTACCGACCCGCGAGTGTTCGAGCAGACGAAACCCGATAAAGAAGAGGACGACGAAGACGATGGTCAGGTAGTAGTACGGAACCGGGGTCAAACCCCAGATGTACTTCAGTGGACCGAGATGGAGCGAGAAGTGCGGAATCTGCTGGGTCCCCTGGGATCCCCCGGTGATCCCGTAGAGATTGTTCGCAAAGATGGTGATGATTTCACCGAAGCCCAGCGTGACGATCGCCAGGTAGTCGCCGCGCAAGCGCAACGTCGGCGCCCCCAGGATGATCCCCGCCCCCATCGCCAGCCCAATCGCGATCGGTATCGCGTAGAAGTTATTGAAGTGAATGCCGAAGGGCGCCGCCGTGGGCAACGCGCCCGTCACCCAGGCGGTGGTGTACGCACCGATGGCGTAGAACGCCACGTAGCCAAGGTCGAGCAGCCCGGCGAAACCGACGACCACGTTCAGGCCCATCGCGAGTAGGACGTACACGGCTATCTGCTCGACCATGGCGGCCTGCCAGAACGGGTCGGTGAAAATGCGAGGGAGTAGCAGCGCCAGTATCAGCAGCGCCGCATACATCCCCCAGCGAACCGGTCGACGCTGGGACAGGGCCCGCGGTGTCGCCGTCACTTGGGACACCGAAGCTTTGATCTGCTGGCCACGCAGCAGCCAGAGGGACCAGAGTCCGTAGGCCACCAACGCGATGAACAAGAAGACCACCCACCGCTTCGTTTGGAACAGGCCGAAGAAGGGTGACGGCT
>JAKBCT010000024.1 GCA_021807655.1 Actinomycetes bacterium
GTGGACCAGGTAGACGGCGACGTCGACGTCGGCCAGCGCCGCTTCGAGTGGCCCGCCCACTGACCCCGCCACGATCTCGACCTCGCCGCGCCACGGCGCGCGATCGAGTTTGGCCGGCGTTCGCACGAGGCAGCGCACGCGGTGCGCGTCGGCGAGGAGCCGCGGGACGAGTCGGCCGCCGACGTAGCCGGTGGCGCCGGTGACCAGTACTCGGCCGGCGGTTCGCCCTCTCGGCGCATCGACCGCGATGGCTACAGCTTTCCTACGACGTAGTTGATGCTGGCGCAGAGTGAGGCCACATCATCGGGTTCGACACTCGGAAACATGGCGATGCGCAGCTGGTTGCGACCAAGTTTGCGGTACGGATCGGTATCGACGACGCCGTTGGCGCGCAGCACCTTGGCGACCAGCGAAGCGTCCACTGCGTCGTCGAAGTCGATGGTGCCGACCACGTGGCTGCGCTGGCCGGGCTCGGCCACGAACGGCGTCGCGAAGTCCGACGCCTCGGCCCACGTGTAGAGGATCTCGGATGAGCGACTCGATCGCCCGGCGGAAAACGCCAGCCCGCCGTTGTCGTTCATCCACGCGATCTGGCTCGCCAACAGGTGAATGGTGGCCAGCGCGGGGGTGTTGTAGGTCTGGTTGAGTCGCGAATTGTCCAGCGCGATCTTCAGGTCGAAAAAGGCTGGCGTCCATCGGTGCGACGCCGCGAGGCGCTCGATGCGCTCGATGGCACTCGGCGAGCAGAGCGCGAGCCAGAGGCCGCCGTCGGACGCGAATGATTTCTGGGGCGCGAAGTAGTAGCAGTCGAACTGCGAGGGGTCGACCATCAGTCCACCGGCGGCCGAGGTCGCGTCGACGGCGACGAGCCCGTGGGCGCCGTCGGGACGCACGATCGGCATCATCACGCCGGTGGACGTCTCATTGTGGGTGAGGGCGTAGAGGTCCACTGACTCGTCGACGACGGGACTCGGGTGGGTGCCGGGATCACTCACGATGACCTGGGTCGCCTCGACGTGTGGCGCGGCCTGGGCGGCCGCGGCGAACTTGGAGGAAAACTCACCGAAGCTGAGGTGCTGGCTACGCCGATCGATCAAGTGGAAGGTGGCGGCGTCCCAGAAGCAGGTCGTGCCGCCGTTGCCGAGCAACACCTCGTAGCCCTCGGGCAGGTTGAAGAGCGCGCGCAGTCCGTCGCGCACCTCGCCGACCTTATTTCGCACGGTCGCCTGGCGATGCGAGGTGCCCAGGTACGTTGGCGCGTCGGCTAGGAGGGCGTCGAGTTGCGCCGCGCGAACTTTGGATGGTCCCGATCCGAATCGTCCGTCGCGCGGTAGGAGGTCAGAGGGGATGCTGATGCGTTCGGGGGAGGTCATAGACTACCTATCTTACGGACTAGGAAACGGAGTGGCGATGGGCGCGCGCGTCAGCGACCGATTGAGGGGCCTGGCGCCCAGTGCCACGCTCGCCGTCGACGCCAAAGCGAAGTCGCTCAAGGCCGCCGGTGAACCCGTCATCGTCTACGGGGCGGGCGAACCCGACTTTCCAACACCCGAGCACATCGTTGCGGCCGCCGCCGCGGCGTGCTTCGACCCGGTGAACTACAAGTACACCCCGACCGCCGGACTGCCCGAGTTGCGCGACGCGATCGTTGCGAAGACCCGTCGTGACTCGGGTCTCGAGGTCGCCGCCACACAGGTCCTGGTGACCAATGGTGGCAAGCACGCCATCGCGACGGCGTTCGCCACACTGTTGGATCCGGGTGACGAGGTGTTGATCCCGGCGCCCTACTGGACGACCTACCCCGAATCGGTCTACCTCGCCGGTGCCACGCCCGTGGCGGTGATGACGAGTGAGTCCCATGGTTTTCGAGTGACCGTTGAGGATCTTGAGCGGCACCGTACCGACAAGACCAAACTGCTCGTCTTCGTCTCCCCGTCGAACCCCACCGGCGCCGTCGTCGCGCCCCAGGACGTGGCGGCGATCGGCCGCTGGGCCGCGGAGCACGACCTGTGGGTGCTGTGCGACGAAATCTACGAGCACCTGGTCTACGGCGACGCGCGCCACGTGTCGATGCCGGTCGTCGCGCCGGAGCTGGGTGACCGCTGGGTGATCGTGAACGGCGTCGCGAAGACGTACGCGATGACCGGCTGGCGCGTCGGCTGGATGATGGGTCCACCCGACGTCGTCAACGCCGCCGTCAACTACCAGAGCCAGACGACGTCGAACATCTCCAACATCTCCCAACGCGCCGCGATCGCGGCCCTGACCGGCGACCTCGCCGCGGTGGCGGCCATGCGAAGCGCCTTCGATCGCCGACGTCAGACGATGGTCGCGATGCTGAACGGCATTGACGGGGTCACGTGCGCCGAGCCCGAAGGAGCGTTCTACTGCTTCGCGAACGTCGAAGGACTGCTCGGACGCACCCTGGCCGGACGCGTCGCGCACAGTTCCGCCGAGCTCGCCGAGCAGTTGCTCGAGACGATCAAGATCGCGGTCGTACCCGGTGAAGCATTCGGCTCGCCGGGCTACTTTCGACTGAGCTACGCCCTCGGTGACGACGACCTGGTTGAGGGACTGAACCGGCTCGGTGCGTTGGTAAAGGCGGGCGCGTGACGCTCGTCGCGACGAGAAACGACGAAAGGTGAACCGTGGCACGCGTATTGGTAACTGAGGAGATCGCTCCGTCGGGGCTCCAGGCACTTCGAGACGCCGGTCACGAGGTCGACGTCAGGCTCGGCCTGTCGCCGAGCGAACTGATCGACGCGGTGGCCGGTGCGAACGCCCTGATCATTCGGTCGGCGACCAACGTCGACGCCTCGACGCTCGAAGCCGCCCGCGACCTGGTCGTCGTGGGTCGAGCGGGTATCGGACTCGACAACGTCGACGTCGCCCGCGCGACCGAGCTGGGCGTGATGGTGGTCAACGCGCCGCAGTCGAACATCCTCTCGGCCGCGGAACAGACGATGGCGTTGCTGCTCGCCCAGGCCCGTAACGTCCCCCAGGCGCACGCCGCCCTGAAGGCCGGCAAGTGGGAGCGCTCGAAGTGGGAGGGCGTCGAGCTCTACGCCAAAACCCTCGGGATCGTTGGGCTCGGCAAGATCGGCGCGCTGGTCGCCCAGCGCGCGCTGGCCTTTGGCATGCGCATCGTGGCCTACGATCCCTACATCTCCGAGGACCGGGCCCGTCACATGGGCGTGGAGTTGATGGACCTCGATCACCTGCTCGCCCAGAGTGACTTCATCACCGTCCACCTGCCCAAGAACAAGGAGACGCTGAACCTGCTCGACGCCGCCGCACTCGCCAAGGCCAAAGTCGGCGTGCGAATCGTCAACGCGGCTCGCGGCGGCATCTTGAACGAAGACGACCTCGCGGCCGCCATCCGCTCGGGGCACGTGCAGGGTGCCGCCCTCGACGTGTTCGCCAAGGAGCCCACGACCGAATCACCACTGTTCGAATTGCCCTCGGTCGTCGTCGTGCCCCACCTCGGTGCCTCGACTACCGAAGCCCAGGACAAGGCGGGGGTCACGATCGCCGAGCAGGTGCTCCTGGCGCTGGCGGGGGACTTCGTGCCGTTCGCCGTGAACGTGTCGGCGGGCGAGGTATCGAACGTCGTGCGGCCATTCATGGGGCTCGCCGAGGTCCTCGGACGATTCATCGGGGGACTCCTGGATGGCAACCCCGCTGACCTTGAGGTGATCTTCCAGGGTGAGCTCGCCGGCGCCGGCACCAAGATCCTGACGTTGTGCGCGCTCAAGGGTTTGCTCAGCGCCACGGGTCATGACGGGGCGTCCTTCGTCAACGCACCCCAAATGGCCGCGGATCACGGCCTCGCGTGGGGCGAGGTGTCCACGGTCGAGTCACCGGAGTACGTGAACCTCATCACCGTTCGATCGGGCGATCACGCGGTGTCGGGCACGCTCATGACGATTGGCACGCGCCTCGAGACGCGCATCGTCACCGTGGACGGCCACAGTGTCGAGATACCGCCCGCGGCGACGATGCTGGTGGTTCACAACGACGATCGCCCCGGCATGATCGGCCACGTCGGCTTGGCTCTTGGCGAGGCGAACGTTTCGATCTCGTCGATGGCCGTCGGACCGGACCCGTCGACTAAGACGGCCCTTATGGTCTTGTCAACCTCGACGCCGACGCCACCGGCCGTCATCGAGCGGCTCCGCGCCACCGACGGCATTAAGGACATCCATCTGATCACGCTGCGCTAACGCGGGTGATCAGTTAGGAGAAGTAGCTGATCACGTCGATGCGTTCCATGACCTCGTCGCTCAGCAACGCCATGACGTCCAGGGCCGTCATGTTCTCGCGCACCTGGGCCGCCGAGGACGCGCCGGTGATGACCGTCGAGACGTTGGGGTTCTTCGCGCACCACGCGAGCGAGAGCTGGGTCAGCGTTACGTCGAGCTCGTCCGCGATCACCTTGAGCTCGGCGACCTTGCGATTACGCCCCTCGTCGGTCAACTGCCCCCGCAACCACTCGTAGCCCGGTAGCGTCGCGCGCGAGCCCTCCGGCACGCCGTTCAGGTACTTGCCAGTCAAGAGGCCCGACGCGAGCGGTGACCAAATTGTCGTGCCCAGGCCGATGTCCTCGTAGAGGCGGCGGTACTCCTTTTCCACGCGGTCGCGCCAGAGGATGTTGTACTGCGGCTGTTCCATCTGGGGCTTGTGGAGGTGGTGGCGGTCGGCAATGTCGTAGGCCGCGCGAATCTCGTCGGCGCCCCACTCGGAGGTGCCCCAGTAGAGGGCCTTGCCCTGACTCACCATGTCGCTCATGGCCCAGACCGTCTCTTCGATCGGCGTGTTGGGATCGGGTCGGTGGCAGAACACGAGGTCAACGAAGTCCAGTCCCAGGCGCTCGAGCGACGCGTCGATCGCCTGGCTGAGGTACTTGCGATTCAGGGTGTTTCGCATGTTGGGAGCGTCATAGAGGCCCCAGAAGAGCTTGGTGGACACGACGTACTCGTGTCGCTTCCAGCCCAACTCTCGAAAGGCGGCTCCCATGACTCGTTCCGACTCGCCAGCGGCGTACGCCTCGGCGTTGTCAAAGAAGTTAACCCCGGCCTCTTTCGCGGCGGCGAGACACTCCGCGGCCTCCTGGGCCGTTTGAATCTGGTCCCGGTTGGCGAAGGTGACCCAACTGCCAAATGACAAGACGCTGACCTTCAGGCCGGAACGTCCTAGTCGCCGATACTCCATTGCCGACACGATTGCCTCCTTGGGCCTACGACGCGGGGTTGGGTGGGACCGTCGGCCACTCGTCGTACGACACCGCGTCGATTGACCGGCCCCGCGAAAAGAGCACGATGACACCGCCGACAACGGCGATGATGGCCACGACGGCGACGATCTTGACCATGGCTCGCAAGGTTCCCACGCTTGACAGGTTAGCGGCGGCCTGGACAGGCGAGCGACGACATGTAGACTGGGCCCATGAGCATCGCAAACGCCACCGAGCTGCTGCTGCACTAGGGCGGGCTCACGCCCGCCCGACGCCCCCGCATCCGCGGGGGTTTTTTGTTTCTCGTTTGCTAGAGGAGATGACGATGACCTCGTATGGGAACCCCCAGCAGTCCAGTTCGATGCCCTTCGCCAAGTATCGCCCGGTGGTGCCGGTCGACCTGGTTGATCGAACGTGGCCCGATCGTCGCCTGACCACGGCACCGCGTTGGTGCAGCGTTGACCTTCGCGACGGTAATCAGGCCCTGATCGATCCGATGGACCTCGAACGCAAGGGAGCGATGTTCGCCGAACTCGTGCGCATCGGCTTCAAGGAGATCGAGGTGGGTTTTCCGGCGGCGTCCCAACCCGATTTCGACTTCGTGCGTCACATCATCGAGGGTGGACTGATTCCCGAGGACGTGACTATCCAGGTGCTGACCCAGTGCCGAGACGATCTCATCACTCGTACCTACGAGGCGCTCCACGGCGTACGCCGAGCGATCGTTCACTTCTACAACTCCACCTCCACCCTGCAGCGTCGCGTCGTCTTCGGCCTCGACCAGGCCGGCATCACGGAGATCGCGTTGCGGGCCGCGCATCGGTGCCGATCCCTCGAAGCGACGTCGCCGCAGAGTGAGTTCGTCTACGAATACTCGCCGGAGAGCTTTACCGGCACCGAGTTGCCGTTCGCCGTGGACATCGTGAACGCGGTGATGGTGGTCATCGACCCAACGCCGGAGCGCCCGCTCATCGTCAACCTGCCGGCGACCGTTGAGATGTACACCCCCAATCTCTACGCCGACGCCATCGAGTGGTTCAACCGTCACGTTGATCGTCGCGACGCGGTCGTGCTGTCGCTGCATCCTCACAACGACCGCGGTACCGCCGTCGCCGCGGCGGAGTTGGGTGTGCTCGCGGGTGCGGATCGCGTCGAAGGAACGCTCTTTGGCAACGGCGAACGCACGGGCAACGTCGACGTGGTGACCCTGGCGCTCAACCTCTTCTCGCAGGGTGTTGATCCCGAACTTGATCTCAGCGACATCGATCGCGTTCGCCACGTCGCCGAATACGCCAACCGGCTCCCGATTCACCCGCGCCACCCCTACGTTGGCGAACTGGTCTACACCGCGTTCTCGGGCTCTCACCAGGACGCCATCAAGAAGGGCATGTCGGCGATCGGCGACCAGTACCAGTACTGGGACGTTCCCTATTTGCCCATCGATCCCAAGCACACCGGGAGAACCTACGAAGCCATCATTCGGGTGAACTCCCAGTCGGGCAAGGGGGGTGTCGCCTACGTACTCAGCGCCGAGCACGGGCTGGACCTGCCACGCTCCATGCAGGTGGAGTTCTCCAGGCAGGTTCAAGCGCTCACCGAGGAGTCGGGAACCGAGATCTCGCCGGCCGAGATCTGGGAGGTCTTTACCACGACGTACCGGCCCGAAAGTCCGGCCTTGCAGTTGCTCTCGAGCGAGGTGAGCGCCGACCACCAGCACACGAGGATCTTCGCGCAGTTGATGGTTGACGGTCAGCACGTGACGCTCAAGGGCGACGGCAACGGCCCGATCGATGCGCTGATGAACGGATTGCGCAGCGAACTCGGGATTGGTTTTCGCGTGCGTGACTACCACGAGCACGCGCTGACGGCCGGCGCCGAAGCCTCGGCGGTCGCCTACGTCGAAGCCGAGGACGCCGACGGCGCGACGTGGTGGGGCGTGGGCATGAGCTCATCGATTCTCGACGCCTCGCTCGAGGCGGTTATTTCGGCGGCCAATCGACGTCGTTGAGCCGATTCACCGGTACCCTTACGGGGTGAACTTTCACGCACTCGCGGCCGACCTGGGATGGTCGGCGGTGGGGGTGGGGCTCATCGGCACCACGGTGCAATGGCGTCGCGTGGTCGACCTAGGCGTCGAGGGCGTCTCGTTGGCCACCTGGCTGCTCTTCGTCTACATGGGTTGTTTCTGGATCAGTTACGGCGTTGGTGCGCACTCGTGGGCGGTGATCATGGGCAGCCTGATCGTGCTGCCGCTCCAGCTCGCAATCCTCGTGCGGCTGCGCCCGTGGCGCCACGGCGCCACGGTGTGGTGGGCCCTCTCCTTTTTCGCCGCGACCTGCGTCGCGCCGACGTTCTTCTGGGGGTGGGCCGGTGGCATCTACGGCACGGGCGTCGCCATGACGCTGACTCGCGCGCCGCAGCTGCTTGAACTGGTGCGGTACCGAGACGCGTCGGGCGTGTCGACGGGCTCCTGGGTGCTCGGTGCGATCGGATCGGTTTTGTGGGTGTCCTTCTACGACGGGGCCCATCTCTGGGCGCCACTCGTGGCTACCTCGGTGGCCGGCCTCGGCAATGTGTTGATCGCTGGCCTCGCGGCCTGGCGCCACGCTCAGTCGCGCCGTGATCTCATCCGCGACGAGATCTTTGCGGTTTGACCAATCGAGGCATTGGTCGTGATGCCGTAGGACTCGCCCAGCAGCGGTAATTCGTTGGTCTTTTGGCACAGCGTTGCGCCGAGCGCACGCTGCCAACGGGTTCTCGCCGTCATTTGGATGGCAATCGTGCGTCTGAGCGAGCCTTCTCACCGTGAAGCAAGATGTAGGGCACGACGCGATGAGGAGACCACGATGATGCGACGGCAACCACGACGTTGGCTCCAGCGCGGCGCACACAACTTGATCTCCGCGATGGCCATCGCGGTGCTGCTTGGCGTTGGTAGCCCCGCTAGTGCTTCCCCTTCTTCATCGGTGGCCTTGCGGATCGCGCAGTACGCCGTGGCAACCGCGACCCACGACCGGCCGGCCCACGTCGTCGATAGCGCTGACATCACCAACGCCGCCTCGATCAACACGGTTAACACGACAAGCCTCGAGCCGGTTATCAATGTGGGCGACGTGTTTGAGTACCCCCGGCTCGTCCTGTTCCTTGACCAGAAAACCTTCGCCAACATCTGTCTCACCATGCCCGACACGGTTGGCGGTGCACCGAAGGTCATCCCTTGCCCCCACCAAGCTCAGGGTCTCTGGAGCGGTCGCGCCGGCGCGCTAGCGGTCAGCAATCGGGCCATCGCTGACGCCGCGGCGAAGGGACGTGCGGTGTCAGGATCTGACGTAGTGGCGGCCGCGAAGATCTACGGTGTGATCCTTCGCCACAAGCCCACCTTCCAGGCGGGCCGCGGTGGCGTCGTGCAGTTCTCCACGCTGGTCGAGATGGGTCTTAATACGAAGTTCACGGTGAACAACTGTGTGCAGCTGCCGAAGACCGCCTACGGCATCCCTCGGCCAGTTCCTTGCTGATACCTCGAACCCACAACCTCTACCACCTCGATGAGCGCGACGGCTTTGGCCGAACGCTGATGTCGACAGAGCGGCACGATCCCCACGCTGGCCGACCTCGCGCTCGGTGTGTCGCCAACGTCTTTCCAAAACGTGTCCGCTGATCACGTCATGTTGCGCTGAGCTGAAGAGATTGGACGAGTTCGGTTGTGGTGGCACCGGCGCTGAGCACCAGATCGCGGGCTTCGTTGTCACCACCTGATGACCTGAGCGGTCCAAGCGCCACCGCTTCGCTGCGACGATATGGTGCAGAACCCTCGAACTTACTCACGACCGGCGGCCGGCTACCAAGAAGGTGTAACCGAACACCTGGTCGTTCCTCGCACGCGGGCGACCCTGGCGCGCAAGCACACCGACGCCGCTGGGACAATGCGGTTGTTGGTATCCGCGATTCGCCCGTGGACGACGGTGAGGATCTATTCGTGAGACCGGTGAACCTATTCATCGCCAACGCCGGCGGGACTCTTCATGACCTTGTCGATGCGACGAACCAGGCGTTCCGGGCCGCCGTCACGCCCGCCAAGCAGTTGCTCGGCGTCGAGGGCGTGGACGTGCTCGTCATTGACGCTCCCGATGATGCCATCCCCGAGTGGGGAGTGGGTGGCTACACCTACGGCCCCCACGCCATTCTCCTCGCCATAGACCCGGCGGCGACAGTAGATAGCCACCACATCGAGAGAACGCTCGTTCACGAGTTCCACCACACGATGCGTTGGCGCAGCCAAGGCTGCGGAGGGAGCCTCGCACAGATGTTGGTCAGTGAGGGAATGGCCCAACTCTTCGAAGAAGAGGTATTTGGTGAGGCCCCGTTCTTCAGTCGCGTGAGCATCACCGACGACGAGATTGCCGAGGCTCGTGCGGCGTTTTACGAACCCGAGTTCAACCAGAAGAAGTGGTTCTTCGGTGCCGACGGCATTACCTTTTCATTTGGATACACCTACGGATACCGGCTTTGCCAGGCTTACGCCGACGCGACTGGTAAGCGCGCGTCGCAACTCATCGGAGTGCCGTCACGCGAAGTCTTGGAACTAAACAGCCAGTAGAAATAAGCGTTCTCGTTGTCAGTCCGATGACCCGTTAACCAAATGCTCCCGCGTACGCGTTGAGCGCCGGCTGACCCCCGAGGTGTGCGAACAGGACGTTGGCGTCGGGTTCGATCTCGTGGCGCTGGACCAGATCGATCAGTCCGGCGAGGGACTTGCCCTCGTAGACCGGGTCGGTGATCATCGCCTCCAGCGAGGCGCCGAGCTTGATCGCCTGAATGGTGCGTTCGTCAGGGATCCCGTACGTGCCGGCGTGATACCGGTCGTCGAGAATGATCTCTTCGTCGAGCAACGGACGCGTCACGCCAATCAGCTCCGCCGTGGCGCGCGCGATGCGAGCGACCTGCTCCCAGGTTTCGGCGGGCTTCGCCGAGCCGTCGATGCCGATGACTTTGCGTGGTAGGTCGTGCAGCGCGAAACCGGCGACCATACCGGCCTGCGTCGAGCCGGTAACCGAGCAGACGATGACGTAGTCAAAGGCGACGCCCAGCAGTCGCTCCTGCTCTTCGACCTCGAGGGCCCAGCCGGCGAAGCCGAGGCCGCCGAGACGATGATCGGACGCGCCGGCGGGGATCGCGTACGGTCGGTGTCCCGCCGCCTCCAGCTCGCGGATGGCGCGCTCCCAACTCTCCTTGTACCCGATGTCGAACTTCGCGCGCACGAGTCGCACGTCGGCGCCCATGAGTCGGCTGAGCAAGATATTGCCCACGCGGTCGTACGTCACGTCGGGCCACTCGACCCAGCTCTCTTGGATGAGCACGCACTTCAGGCCGACCGCCGCGGCCGCGGCCGCGACCTGGCGCGTGTGGTTCGACTGGACGCCGCCGATGGAGACCAGGGTGTCGCACCCTTGAGCCAGCGCGTCGGCGACGAGGTACTCCAGCTTTCGGACCTTGTTGCCCCCAAAGGCGAGCCCCGAGTTCACGTCGTCGCGTTTGGCCCACACCGTGGCGCCGCCCAGGTATTCGGTGAGTCGGTCGAGCCGGTGGATCGGCGACGGGCCAAAGCGCAGTGGATACCGGGGGAACTGGTCGAGGGACATGGTCCTCCTCTCGTGTTCGGCGATCTTCTCGACGATACCCGAGGGTTACCGATGCGCGCGACGCCAGCGTCGCTCGCGGGCGAAGCGCCGGGGCAAATCCCCCACGATCGACTGGTAGGTCGCCCGATTCGCGGCGGTGGGACCAAAGGTCGCGGCGTCGGCACTCGGCGGCGGTTCGTCGAGCTGGGCGCCACCCGCGGCGCTCGCGGCCACGTGGGCAACGCCGCGCAGTTGAGCGACGAGCGGCTGGGCGACCTGGGTGACCGTCCGATCGAGGGCGTCGGCGACAATCTGGCACCAGAGTTCAGACTGCGCACCACCGCCGATGAGCCGCACCGGTT
>JAKBCT010000003.1:0-37096 GCA_021807655.1 Actinomycetes bacterium
TGAATTCGAATCGGGACGCGCCAGATAATTAGGTGTCCTCGCGGGTGGGGCAACCAACCCCTTAGGCTGGGAACGAACTCAAAGAGTGGTCGCGAAGGTGCTGATCAACGACTTCTGTCGCTAACCCTCCAACTGGGTTTCTCCCGTTGCCGAACAACACGCCCTTCGTTGCTCGTCGATGAAGTGCGCGTACCGCAAGGGGGCGCTGGTGCCTCTCGATGGTTTCGGGGCCGAGCGTTTACGAACCTGGCAAATCTTCAGCCATCGCCCTCGTAACGCTGCGCTGTCCGCGTCGCTGCGCGCGACGTCAGTCACCGCGAGTGCCGCTCGGCGGTGCCGTCGACAGTCGACATTCGTGGGCGTCGTCGCGATACCGCGCCCCTCTCTCGCTTGAGTTCGGATCCCTCGAACCGTTTCACGAGATAGCGGTCTCTCACCTGACCCAGCTCGCACGCGATCGCCCCGCGCCGCGAACTTCAGGCGACGTTGGTTCCAGAGGGTCCGCTCGGCCGACGACGATTGTTGCGCGATCCAATGTCAGCGGGCTGGCTCGAGCCGATGACTCGACCGGGAATGCCTACGACCACGCTGTTGGCCGGGACGTCCTTGGTCACCACCGCCTGGGCGCCAATCGCGCTGTCGTTGCCAATGGTCACTGGACCGAGCACGACGCAACCCGCACCGAGCAACACCCGGTCTCCGATCGTGGGGTGACGCTTGCCGTGGCTCATCGACACCCCGCCGAGGGTAACGCCGTGGAACATGATCACGTCATCACCGATTTCTGCGGTCTCGCCGATGACGACGCCAACCGCGTGATCGATGAAGAGGCGGTGACCGATGGTCGCTCCGGGGTGGATGTCGACCGCGGTCAGGACCCGCACCACGGCGCTCAGGATCCGAGCGGTCAGAAAGAAGTGCCGACGCCAGAGCGCATTGGCGACTCGATGGCCCCAAATCGCGTGCAGGCCCGGGTACGTGAGCGCGACGTCCCAGACAGTGCGCGCCGCCGGGTCCTGGTCCATGACCGCGCGCAGGTCGTCGCGCAGTTCACCGCGCAGCTCGCGCCACACGTCAGTCTCCGAGCCCTTCGTAGAGCGCCGTGGAAAGGTACCGCTCACCGAAGGAGGGAACGATGACCACGATCGTCTGTCCAACGCTCGTTGGGCGGGCGGCGACCTCGAGGGCCGCTTTTATCGCCGCACCCGACGAGATGCCAACGAGCAAGCCCTCCTGGGTGGCCATGGCGCGTGAGGTCGCAAAGGCGTCCGCGTTCTCGACGGTGATGATCTCATCGACAACCGACGGGTCGTAGTTCACCGGAACGAAGCCGGCGCCGATGCCCTGCAGCGGGTGAGGACCCTTCTGTCCACCCGAGAGCACCGGCGACGCCGCCGGCTCGACGGCGACGATGCGCACCGACGGCTTCTTCGCCTTCAGTCCGGCGCCGATGCCCGCGATCGTGCCACCGGTGCCGACGCCGGCCACGACGACGTCAACCGTTCCGTCGGTGTCCGACCAAATCTCCTCGGCCGTCGCAGACCGGTGGATCGCGGGATTGGCCGGATTCTCGAACTGCTGGGGCATGAAGTAGCCGTGCTCGTCGGCCAGTCCCTTGGCCGCCTCGATGGCACCGTTCATGCCCGCGGGACCGGGCGTGAGGACCAACTGAGCTCCGTAACCACGAAGCAGCATCCGTCGCTCGACGCTCATCGTCTCGGGCATCGTGAGAATGCATCGATAGCCCCGGGCCGCGGCGATCATGGCCAGGGCGATCCCCGTGTTCCCGCTCGTGGGTTCGACAATCGTGTCACCGGGCCGCAGGCGGCCCGCCGCCTCGGCGGCGTCGACCATCGCGACCGCCGCTCGGTCCTTGACGCTCCCGCTGGGGTTGAAGTACTCCAGCTTGGCGAGCACGGTGACCTGGTCAGAGGTCACCAGCCGATTCAGTCGCACCAGGGGCGTATTACCGATCAATGTTGTGATGTCATTCGCGATGCGCACCGTGACCCGCACTTTCCCGCGACGATCGCCGCGACCGAAATATGACCCATGAGGTCTGGAATTCATCCTAGCGGCCCACTTCCGCTGACGCCACGGCCAGTCACATCGGCGATACGGTGACGGTGACCTGTTCATTCGGAACCGCGACTGACGAGAGGGACGGTTGTGAGATTCTGGGGTGACGTTGCCATTCGATCGAGCATCCGCCGGGTAGCGCTGGGCGCCGTACTACTGCTCGGATGGCCCGCGGCCGCCTTTGGGGCCACCAACCCGTCACTCGTAAGTGTCGCGACCACGCTCAACGCCGGTGGTGCTGCGATGACGACCGCCGTGAGCTGTCCGGCCATCGGCGCGTGCGCGGCGGGCGGGTTCTATACCGACGCCGCGAACCAACAGCAGGCGTTCATCGTGTATCAGACGAACGGCGCCTGGGGTACTCCCCAGGAGGTGGCGACGGCCTACAACCTGGGCGGTAACGCGTCGGTCAGCTCGATCAATTGCCCGGCGGTGAACAGTTGCGTAGCTGCAGGTTTCTACACCGACGCCTCCACGCAGCACCAGGCGTTCGTCGTCGAAGAGACCAACGGCACGTGGGGCGCCACCCAGAGTGTCGCGAACACGCTCAACGTCGGCGGCGACGCGGTCGCGACGTCGGTCAGCTGCGCCGCCGCCGGGAGTTGCGTCGTCGGCGGTCGCTACAAAGACGCCTCTCAGACTCAGCACGCCTTCCTCGCCGAAGAGGTCGGCGGTACGTGGCGAAATGCCATCGAGGTCGCCGGTGGACTCGACGCGGGCGGCGGTGGGCTCGTCACCTCCGTGAGTTGTCCCGGCGTCGGCACCTGCGTGGTCGCGGGGCAATACGCACCGCGTGCCCACCAGATCGAGGCATTCATTATGAACGAACTCAACGGTCTGTGGAGCAAACCCCAAGAGGTCGCGGGATCGTTGAACGTAGGTTTCGACGGCACCATTGACGAAGTCGCCTGTTTTTCCAACGGTGGCTGTGCCGCGGGCGGTTCGTTTGAAACGACCGCGCACAGCGCTCAACCGTTCGTCATCGATGAGTCGGCGGGCCGCTGGGGGACGCCGATCGCGTTGACCTCGCACCTTCACGCGAGTACGAGCGCCGAGATCACAGCGCTGAGCTGCGACGGGGTTGGGTCGTGCACCGCCGCCGGCGACTACTCCACGTCGTCGGGCGCATCGTTGAGTTTCGTCGCGAGCGAAAGCGCTTCGTCCTGGGGTCCAGAACTGCCGGTTGCACCAGTGGTTCGCTCGCCCGCCGGCACGTACGCGGCGGTGACGGGCTCGGCGGTGCAGTCGATTGCGTGTCCGGCCTTCGGTCGCTGCGAGATTGGTGGCCAGGTCGCAACCGGAACAGGCGGAGACCAGGCGTTCGTGGCGGTGCAACAACCCGGCGGCTGGGGCATCGCTGAGTCCATCGCGCCGGGTCAGAACGTGGGCCACGACGCCACCGTGCTCGCGCTCAGCTGCTCCGCGGTATCCGAGTGCGTCGCCGGCGGGCGCTACACCGACGGCCAGACTCACTTCCAGGCGTTCGTATCGAGCGGGTTCGTGTCGGTGCCGCTCCCGTTGCACGTCAGCGCCCTGCGCGGCAGCGTGCCGGCCACCGGTTCAGCGATGCTGGTCATGATCGGTTCGGGCTTCACGACGAATCCAATAATCAGGATCAGCGAGCCAGGGGCCAGCGCGCAACTCGTCTCCTCGACGCCGACCCGCCTCGTGATTCGCTTTCGTGCCAGTGTTCATCTCCCGGGCCACCACGTGCTCACGATCGTCGAGCCCGGCCAGCCGCCGGCTCGCGTCATCTACGTTCAGCAGTAATCACACGAAGCCCTGGACGCGATGGGGCTGATAGGGCTCCTCGAGCGCTGCGATCTCGTCGTCGTCGAGCGTCAGCGCGAGCGCGGCGACCGCGTCGTCGAGGTGATGGGCCTTGGTCGCTCCGATGATGGGACTCGCGACGACCGGATTCGTCAACACCCACGCGAGGGCCACCGTGGACGGCGCCACCCCTCGGCGAGCGGCCATCGCGTTGACGAGGTCGACGATCGGCCGGTCGTTCTCCGTGTAGAGACTTCGGCCGAACTGATCGTTCTCGGATCGATTCGTCGAATCACCCCACGGACGCGCGAGTCGACCGCGCGCCAGCGGACTCCACGGAATTGATCCGACTCCCTGGTCGTCCAGGAGCGGCATCATCTCGCGTTCCTCCTCGCGATAGAGGAGGTTGTAGTAGTTCTGCATGCTCACGAACCTCGTCCAACCGTTGAGGTCGGCCACGTAGAGGGCCTGGGCGAACTGCCACGCGTACATTGACGAGGCACCGATGTAGCGAGCCTTGCCAGCCTTGACGACGTCGTGCAACGCCTCGAGGGTCTCTTCGATCGGGGTCTCGTAGTCCCAGCGGTGGATCTGGTACAGATCGACGTAGTCCGTGCCCAAGCGACGCAGGCTGTTGTCGATCTCGCGCATGATCGCCTTGCGCGACAGACCCTGGCCGTTCGGGTCGTCGTGCATCCGCCCGTGCACCTTGGTGGCGAGGACGACCTCATCGCGTGGCACCATCGAGAGCAGCACCGACCCCGTGATCTCCTCACTGCTGCCCGCCGAGTAGACGTTCGCGGTGTCAAAGAAGTTGATGCCCAGGTCGAGCGCCTGGCGAAAGAACGGCTCGGCGTCGTCGCGCCCGAGCGACCAGGGCTGATTACCCCTTGAAGGTTCTCCGTAGCTCATCAGCCCGAGACAGAGTCGCGACACTTTGAGACCCGTTGGTCCGAGGTTTACGTAGTCCATTGGCTGTCGGGGCACGGTATCGACGAACGGACCCGTGACCCCATTCCCCTTTCATCTCGTGCGAACCGCCCACCCAGTTTTGCGACGCGCTCTCCAACATAGTGACGGACCCGACTTAGCGATAGCGGCCGGCGACCGAACGAGTACCTACCAGGTCGAAACGTCGTGACAGGCCGCGCCACCGGGTAACCGATGACGGAACCGGACCACCACTCGATAGAGGGGCTCAGCGATCCACGCGATCGGTCCCCACTTCATGAACTGCCCGACGTGGCGCCACGGCGTCTTCGTCGCGGCGAGGGTCTGCGCGACGGCCGCTGCGCCGCCGTACTTCGCGCTCGATTCGACCCACCACACGCTCGCAGCGACCTCGGTCGCGCTGAGGCGATTGGAGCGCAGCAGAAAGTCAGCGCCGCTCACCACGATGACGTCGCCGATCAGTCGCGAGCGGCACCACTCGGCACAGCGCCGGCAGAACCCGCAGTCCGCGTCGTAGACGAGATACTTGGTTTCAACCACGCTGGCACCCTACCGGTCCCCTAGCGTGTACCCGATGTCTCGCCGTCTCGCCATGCTCCAGATCTTTAGACACCGCGAACCGCGGCTGCTCGTGACCGGCCAGACCATTTCGATGTTCGGCGACGGCGTCGCCAACGTCGCGCTCACCCTGCTCGTTCTTGACACCACCCATTCGGTGTCCAAGCTCGCCTGGTTCGCCACGGCGCGCATGACCCCGCTCGTACTGCTGTTGCTGGTGGGTGGCGCGATCGTCGACCGACACTCCCGGCGCACGCTCCTGCTGATCTCGGACCTCGCCCGTGGAGCACTGACCGCCGGACTCGTGGTTGCACTCGCGACGGGAGTGCTGCAGTTCTGGCAGTTGCTCGTCTTCGCCGTGCTCTTTGGCTCCTTCGACGCGATCTTCACCCCCGCGATGAGCGCGATGATCCCCGAAATCGTGCCCGAGGACCTGCTCGGCGCGATGAACGCCGTTCGGCCATTCTCGAACAACGTCGTGGGCGGCATGATCGGTCCCGCCGTCGGTGGGCTCATCGCGGCGTGGAGTACGACGGCGGCCATGAGTATCGACGCCGCATCGTTCCTCGCGAGCGCGACGGCCCTCGTACTGATGCACCCCACACCCAAGCCGAGTCGGGTCGCGTCGAGCACGATGATCCACGAGATCAAAGAGGGCGTCGGGTACGTCCGCTCCACCAACTGGATCTGGACGACGCTCACCGCGGTCACCCTGGGCAACGCCCTGCTCTTCACGCCGACCAACGTGCTCGTGCCCTACTTCTTGCGTCACGACCTGCATGCGGCCAAGGTGACGATCGGCTACTTCTTCGCGACCTTCGGCCTGGCCGGTGCGATCGGCGCCCTCGTTTCGGGCAGTCTGGCAATACCTCGACGCCGGATCCGTGCGATGTGGATGGCCTGGACCGCCGCGAGTGGCGTCATGTTCGTCTTCGGGTTCGTGACGCAGAGTTGGGAGGTCTTTCTCGTGCCCATCGTCACCGCGCCGGGAATTCTCTACGGAAACGTGGTGTGGGAGTCGATGCTCCAGGCCGTCGTCCCGCGCACGTTGCTCGGCCGGGTCTCGTCGGTGGACTGGTTCGTCTCGCTCGGCCTGGCTCCGGTAGGCCTCGTCGCCGCCGGCTACCTCAGTTCGCTCGTGGGTGTTCGAACCTACTTCGTCGCCGCCGCCATCGTCTCGACGGCGCCGGGTCTCTTCATCTTGTTCTCCAAGCGCCTCAACGCGGTCGACGCCGGACGCTGAGCGACAGCTGCGGGGCGTCGTGGAGTGAGCGACCCGTCACCCGCGAACCGCGCCGGGCGGCGAGTGGGTAGATGAGCTCGGGCCGGAACGAACGCCCCCGGCCTTCTCCGGGACGACCACCTCGAACCTCGATCCACTCCTCACCGGTCACTTCGTTGCGACCGTGCGCGACGAATACCCACTGCTGGCGCAACTCCTTGGGCGAGTTGACGACCACCGGGTCGCCTTCCGCGAGGCCGGCCCAGAACCGTTCCCGCAGGACTTTCGCGCCGCGTTGTACCCCATCGTGTTCCACCCACCATTTCTACTGGACGCCGATCGGGCTTACATCCGGTCGCGAACGGCGTGACGGGGTGATCCCTCACCGATCGACCGTCACGGGGTGCACCGCGAGTCCGATGTCACGGCGACGACCTACGGTGACACTATGAGTTTTGACCAGCCCCTGCCCAGTGCGCTCTCCCCCTCGAGACTGCAGGACTTTCGCGCCTGCCCGCGCCGATTCCAGTATTCGGCGGTCGAACGGATACCCCAAGCCGCGACCTACGCCACCACCAAGGGCCGCCTCGTGCACTGGGTCCTCGAGCAGTTGTATCGGCTCGAGCCCGCCGCACGCACGGACGCGGCCGCCCGGATGTTCGTCGAGCCGGCCGAGACCGAGATACTCACCGAGTCCGTCCGCGACGACCTCGCCGTTGACGACGCACTGCTCACCAAACTTCGCCGCGAGGTCCAGGACATCCTCGACGTCTACTTCACCATGGAGGACCCCCACCTCGTGAGCCACGTCGGGGTCGAACTTCGCGTCAACGTCGAGCTCGACGGCGTTCCGATGCTCGGCATCCTCGACCGCCTCGACCGGCTCGACGACGGCACCCTCGTCATCGTGGACTACAAGACCGGATCCCTGCCCAATCGGAACTACGACTCCCAGACGTTCGCCAACGCCGAGCTCTACGCGGCGCTGTGCGAAGCGAGCATGGGTGAGCTACCGAGGACGATCCAGTTGCTCTACGTCGCCAAGGGTCAGACCATCGAGCGACCCGTGACCGACGTCGTGGTGCGCGCGCGGGCGCGCGCCGCGCACGACGCCTGGGCCACCATCGAGCGGTTCCACGACGAGGGTGCGTTCCCCGCGACCCCGTCGGCGAACACGTGCCGGTTCTGCGCCTACGCGGAACGCTGTCGCGCCAGTGGGGTCGCCGTGCCGGTACGGCCGAAATCCTGAGCCCAACCGTAGGCTGGCGCGATGACCGCCTTCGAACTTTCCTTCGACTACCGCTGCCCCTTCGCGAAGAACATCCACCTGCACGTGCTCACCGCGCTGCGCGCCGGCGCCGACTTTGAAGTCACCTTCGTGCCCTGGACCCTTAGTCAGGGACACCGCCACGAAGGTGACCCCGACGTGTGGGACGACCCGATGCGCGAGGGGGACCTCGTCGCGCTCGCCGCCGGCGTCTCGGTGCGTGATCGCCAGCCGGACTTGTTCTACGCCACTCACGAAGCACTCTTTCGGGCCCGACACGAGCGCGCGATCCGGCTCGCGACCTTCGACGAGGTCGCCGCGGTGCTCGAACCGCTCGGCGTCGACCTGGCAATCGTGCGAGACGACCTGGAGTCGCGACGGCCGTACCGGGAGATCCAGGCCAGTTACGAGCGTTTCGCCGCCGTGGAGGCGTTCGGCGTGCCGACCTTCGTCGTCGGCTCGGACGCGACCTTCGTTCGCTACATGGACCCGCCGACGGCCGACGCCGACGCATCGATCCGGCTGATCAATTCACTGCTCACGATGATGGCCGATCAGCCCCAACTCAACGAGTTCAAGCACACCCGACTGCCCGCCTGAACTACTGGAAGAGTCGCGTCACCACTTCGATCAGGGCCAGCACGCCCAGGGCGAGCGCCGGACCGTACGCCGCGAACGCGTCGCTGCGTCGACGGTGGACGACGACCGCGCCGATCATGAGCGCGACCAGTCCGGCCGCGGCGACCTCGTTGAGGATCGCGAGAAACGACGCGCCCTTGCCCACGAGCCCCACCATCACCGCGACACCGGCCACCATCTCGACGACACCGATTCGCTGATAGAGCCGCTTGGTGACCCCGAGGTGCTCGGCCGCGTGGCTCATCGCCGGTGAGAAGAGAACCTTCTGGATGCCCGCGGTCAGAAAGGCGAGGAACAAGACGATTGATACGACACTGGCTACCGCGGCCATCACCACTCCTTTGACCCATCGACTCTAACCGGCCGACGCGGGTCCGTTCGTTTGGCCGTCGTAGTCGAGCATCGCGTCCAGTGAGGCGTGGCGTTCGTCGGCCGAGCCGACGACCACCCCGGAGAACTCGCTGACACCGGCGTCGGCGAGCGAACGGAGTTGGTCCACCACTGATTCGTGCGAGCCGATGAGCGCCACCCCGGCGGGGTCGCTCACCCCTTCGCGCTCGAGCATGGCGTGATAGCTCGGCAGCGTGGCGTAGACGGCGAAGGTCTTGTTGACCATCGCGCGCGCGGCGTCGGGATCGTCGGTCACCACGACGGGCAACGAACAGATGACGCTCGGCCGGGCTCGACCCGCCGCCGCGGCGGCGGCGTCGATCGAGGGCCTGATGTGTTCGGCGATCGTGCGCCGGCCGGTCATCCACAGCACCGTGCCGTCAGTGACCGTCCCGGCCAGGGCCAACATCTTCGGTCCCAGCGCCGCGACGACGAGGCGCGGTGCGGCGACATCCGCCGGTCCGAGCGCGCCGGTCGCGGTCGCGCTAACCAGCTCGCCGTGGACGGCCACGGGTTCGCCGCGCAACATCGGCGCGAGCGCCGCGAGGTACTCGCGCAGGTAGGTCACCGGGCGGTCGAAGGCGATCCCCCACAGTCCCTCCACGATGACCTGGTGGGAGAGCCCGACGCCCAGGGTCAGCCGGCCGCCGATGGCGTCTTGGACGGTGCGCGCCTGGGCCGCCAACATCGAGGGGTGGCGGGGCTGAACCGGCACGACCGCCGTGCCGAGGTCGACGTCGGGTAGTTCGCGACCGATTATCGCGAGCAGCGTGAGCGTGTCGGGCCCAAATATCTGCGAGGACCACAGTGAACGAAAGCCCCGGTCGGCCAGGCGACGGGCCCGTTCGACGGCCTGATCGGTGCTGCCGTCTAGGTCAAGGCCAACCCCAATACGCATACGTCCCCGATCGCCAACTATCGTCGTGCCCGTGCCGGGCATGCCTCAACTTATCTCGTCACGCGTCGGCGTCGTCGGGGCGGGTCAACTCGCGAGGATGATGGGCGAGGTGGCGAGTCACGTCGGCGTCGAGCTCAGCGTCCTCGCCCTGAGCGAGGACGACGCCGCCGTAGCCACGGCCGACCGCGTGGTCATCGGCGATCCGGGTGATCCAACGGCTCTCGAAACGCTCGCGCGCGCCGTCGACGTCGTCACCTTCGACCACGAGCTGGTGGACTTCGACCTTCTCAACGCCATGGCCCGCGACGGCGTCGTGCTGCGCCCCGACGTCGCCGCGCTTCGTTTCGCCGTTGACAAGGCCTACCAACGCGTTCACTTCGCCGCGCACGGCCTGCCCGTTCCAAACTTCGTCGTCGTGGCGTCGCCGAGCGACCCCACGCTCGCTACCTTCCTCGACGGCCTGGCGGCCCCGCCGGTCGTCAAGGTCGCCCGCGGCGGTTACGACGGGCGCGGGGTCTTCTTCCCCGATCACGTCAACGACGTGGCCGGGCTGATCGCATCGCTCGGCACGGTGGTCGTGGTGGAGGAGCGACTCGACCTGCGCGGCGAGGTGGCCCAGCTGATGGTGCGAGCGCTCGACGGCGAAGTCGCCCACTACCCGCTCGTCTCGACGGTGCAGTCCGATGGCATGTGCGTCGAGGTTCGCTTCCCGAGCGATTTCTCGACACTCGCGGCCGAGGCCGCGGCACTCGGTCAGCGGATCGCGGACCTGGTGGGCGCGGTCGGGATCATCGCGATCGAGTTGTTCGTCACCGACGCGGGGCTGGTCATCAACGAAGTCGCCCTTCGTCCCCACAACACGGGCCACTGGACGATCGAAGGGGCCGCGACCGACCAGTTCTCCAACCACCTGCGGGCCGTCAGCGGACAACGGCTCGGCTCGACCGAGCCGGTCGTCGCCCACGCCGTGATGGTCAACGTGGTCGGTGGCGACGAGCCGGCGGCCCCGAACGCCGCCATGGCCGTGGTCGGCGCCTTCGTCCACGACTACGGCAAGGCGTGGCGGCCCGGACGCAAGTTGGGTCACGTCACCGCCGTCGACGACGACGCCGGTCGCGCCCGCGTGACAGCATGGGCGGGGGCGATGGCCTACGGGACCAGAACGAGGGAGACGGCGTGAGCGCGATCGTAGGTGTGGTCATGGGCAGTTCGTCGGACCTCGACGTGATGTCGGGCGCCGGTGCGGTCTTGGCGGACTTCGGCGTTGAGCACGAGGTCCGCGTCGTGTCAGCCCACCGCACACCCGACGACATGATCGCCTACGGGCGAGACGCCCGTTCGCGCGGGTTGCGCGTCATCATCGCGGGCGCCGGTGGCGCCGCGCATCTGCCCGGGATGCTCGCCGCGACGACCTCGCTGCCCGTGATCGGCGTGCCGGTGGCCCTGGCGCGCCTGGACGGGCTCGACTCGCTGCTCAGCATCGTCCAGATGCCCCGTGGCGTGCCGGTGGCGACCGTCGCCGTGAACGGGGCCGCCAACGCCGCCCTGCTCGCCTTGCGGATCCTCGCCGTCGGCGACGAGGTACTCAGTGCCCGCCTCGACGAGCATCGTCGCGCCCTGGCCGACGAGGCCCGGGCCCAGGACCTCGGGCTCGGCCGTCCGACGGATTCTTAGTCCCTCTGGAGCCACTCGGGGTCGTCTGACCCCTATTCTGGTCAAGTGACCAAGGAGGTCCCATGGGTGTAGGGAAGCGTCTCGCGACCATCTTCAAAGCCAAGTCCAATGCCGCGCTCAACAAGATGGAAGATCCGCGCCAAACCCTCGACCTCTCCTACGAGCAGCAGCTCGAGAACCTGACCAAGGTTCGTCGGGCCGTCGCGGACGTCGCCACGGCCCGCAAGCGCGTCGAGATTCAGGCCGAGCAGTTAAAGAGCCAGGGTGACAAACTCGCCGAGCAAGCCAAGGCCGCGCTCAGTCAGAACAACGAGCCGCTGGCTCGAGAGGCCCTCACGCGACGCGAGGCCATCGCCGCACAGTTGCAGGACCTCGACACCCAGCACGCCACGATCGTCGAGCAGGAAGACAAGCTGACCGAGACGGCCCAGAAGCTCCAGACCGAGGTCGAGGCGTTCCGCACCAAGAAGGAGACCATCAAGGCCACCTACACGGCGGCCGAAGCCTCAGCCCACGTCTCGGAGGCGGTGAGCGGCATCTCGGCGTCGATGGGTGACGCGGGCGCCGCCCTGCAGCGCGCCCAGGACAAGGTCGCCGAGATGCAGGCCCGCAGCGGCGCCCTGGACGAGTTGCTGGCTTCTGGCGCACTGACCGACCTCACGAGTTCGCGTGACGACATCCAGGCCCAGCTCGACCAGGCGAGTTCCACGTCCAACGTTGACGCCCAGCTCGCCGCGATGAAGGCCCAGTTGGGTTCGAGCGACACCGAGAGCCTCGCCCCCGGAGCCGACCAGTGAGCTCCAAGTTCGAGTCCGATCGTGGTCTGAACTGGCGCATGTTCATCACCGGCTTCGCCCTGGTCCTGCTCTACGGGATCATCGTGACGGCGCTGCTTCGCCTCGGTGTCTCGACCCTGCTCGTGGTCGTGATCGCGCTGGGCGCGCTCGTGTCCCAGTACTACTTCTCGGACAAGATCGCCATGTTCTCCATGCACGCTCGCGAGGTCACCCCCGCCCAGGAGCCGCACCTGCACGAGATCGTCGATCGGCTCTGTCTGCTCGCGAACATGCCCAAGCCCCGGGTCGGCGTCGCCGAGATGGACATGCCCAACGCCTTCGCCACCGGACGGAACCCGAAGCACGCGGTGATCTGCGCGACCCGGGGACTCATGGGGCGACTGAGCGACGAGGAGCTCGAGGCGGTGCTCGCCCACGAACTCAGCCACGTCGCCCACCGCGACGTCGCCGTCATGACGATCGCCTCGGGCGTGGGCATGCTCGCCGGACTCATCAGCCGCATCGCCATGTGGGGCGCGATGTTCTCGGGCGGCGGACGAAGCCGTGACGGCGAGAACCTGGTGCTGCTCGAGATGATCACCTGGCTGGTCTCGCTCCTCGTCTACGTGATCGCCTACCTCTTGACGATGGCGTTGTCGCGCTACCGCGAGTTGGCGGCCGACCGCTCCGGCGCGATCCTCATCGGCAAGCCAAGCGTGCTCGCGAGCGCGCTCGTGCACATCACCGGCGACATCGGCCGGATCCCGCGCACCGACCTTCGCCAGGCTGAGGGGATGAACGCCTTCTTCTTCGCGCCGGCGCTGGCGAGCGGGACGGCGGCCTCGCTCTTCTCAACGCACCCCTCGCTCGAGGTGCGCCTCGACCAGCTGAACAAGCTCGAACGCCAGATGAACGGCTAGTGGGGCTGCGCGACACGCTCTTCGGGCGCACCAAACAGGTCGCACCGAAACTCGACAACCTCTTCGCGCTGCCCACGGCGGCGCTCACCCTCGAGAGCGAACTCGAACTCGTCACCTCGGGTCAGGCCGGACTCTGCTTCAAAGCCGGTAGCGGCGAGACGTCCAACACCACCGACGAGGACATCAAGCAGCTGCTCAACTTCGACGAGTCGGCGAGTGACGTCACGTTCACCACCGACCGGTTCGGGTTCCGCTGGATCGTGATCCACGACGTCGACATCACCACCCTGGTCACCCGGATCCACGGGGCCGACACCACCATGGTCGAGAACGGGCTCGGACCCCGACTACTCTGCGCGGTCTTCGGCTTCGTGGCCAAGACCCCGCCGGGCGACGGACCCGTGCGCCTCGTCTATCTGCTCAAGCAGGGCACGTTCTACCCGTTCGCCCCGACCGGTCCGGAACAACGCGACAACGAACTCGAACTTCGGGTCCGCTCCTTTCTCGACAAGGACCTGCCCATCGAGAAGGACCTCTCTCGATGGATGGCGCTCTGGGAAGTCCCCGTCGCCTGATCAGCTGTTGGATCGCTCGGCGAGCAGGTCCTCGAGCGCGTCGGCGTAGGCGAGGTCGAGCGCCGTCAACCCGCCTCGGTCGTGAGTCCACAACTCGAAGCGCAGATCGAGGTATGTGAGCGTCACCACCGGATGGTGGTCGAGGCGATCGGCGATCGCCACCTGGTCGAGGACCAACTGGGCCGCCTCGCGGTGACTCGCGACGTGCCACTCGCGAACGAGGTGACCCTCTACGAGGCGCCACGACGGACGTCGCGCGAGCCAGGCGTCGACCTCGGTCGCCGTCAGCCGGGCCGGCCTCACGGGTGGGTCATGGCCTCGGGCACCACGGCGGCGTCGAACTCCTCGGCCGACAGGAAGCCGAGTGAGAGGGCGGCCTCGCGCAGGGTCGTGCGCTCGTGGTGCGCCTTCTTGGCCACCTTGGCGGCCTTGTCGTAGCCGATGATCGGGTTGAGGGCGGTCACGAGCATGAGGCTGTTGCGCAGGTGGTGGTCGATCTGCTCGTAGTCGGGCTCGAGGCCCTCGACGCAGAACTCGCGGAACCGGTCACAGGCGTCGGTGAGCAGGTCGATCGAGTTGCAGAAGTTGTGGATGATGACCGGCTTGGCGACGTTGAGCTCAAGGTTCCCCCTGGAGTCCGCCATCGCGACCGCGGTGTCGTTGGCGTAGACCTGGATACCGACCATGATCATGGCCTCGGACTGGGTCGGGTTGACCTTGCCGGGCATGATCGAACTGCCCGGCTCGTTCTCGGGCAGACGCAGCTCACCGAGCCCGGACCGGGGACCGGAGCCGAGCCAGCGCAGGTCGTCGGCTACCTTGATCAGGCTCGCGGCCAGGGTCTTGATGGCGCCGTGGGCGAAGACCAGCGCGTCGTGCGCGGCCAGGGCGGCGAACTTGTTGGGCGCGGTCACGAACGCCTGACCGGTCAGGGCGGCGATCGTGGCGGCCACCCGCTCGCCGAACTCGGGGTGGGTGTTGAGTCCCGTCCCGACGGCGGTGCCGCCGGCGGCCAGCTCGAAGAGTCCGGGCAGCACCGCGGCGAGGCGCTCCAGGTCGGCGTCGAGCTGGGCGACGTACCCGGAGAACTCTTGCCCGAGCGTGAGCGGCACGGCGTCCATCAGGTGGGTCCGACCGATCTTGGTCACCCCCTCGTAGGCGCGCGCCTTCTCGTCGAGCGCGTCGCGCAGGCGGGTGACCGACGGGACCAGTCGGCCCGTGATCTCCATCACGGCGGCGATGTGCATCGCCGTGGGGAACGTGTCGTTGGAGGACTGGGACATGTTGACGTGGTCGTTGGGGTGGACGGGATCCTTCGAGCCGCGCTCGCCGCCGGCCATCTCGATGGCGCGGTTGGAGATGACCTCGTTCACGTTCATGTTGGTCTGGGTGCCCGACCCGGTCTGCCAGATCCGCAGCGGGAACTCCCCGGCGAGTGACCCGTCGATCACCTCGCCGGCGGCGCGTTCGATCAACTCGGCCCGCTCGCCATCGAGTTTGCCCAGGTCGTGGTTGACCCGCGCCGAGGCGAGCTTCAAGATGCCAAAGGCGCGGATGAGGGCCGGGGGCATGGTCTCGTGGCTGATGGCGAAGTGGTGGAGGCTCCGCTCGGTCTGTGCGCCCCAGTACCGCTCAGCGGGCACCTCGATGGTGCCCATGGTGTCTGATTCGATACGCACGTTGGTCATGGTTCCTCCTACTTGGTTTCCGTCGTTTTCGCCCCACCTCGACGATAGAGCGCGACGCCACGCTCGACGACCGAGCGCGCCGCGACCACGTCCTCGGCGCGAGGTCCCCCGCCGTCACCGGGCACCTCGAGCAAGAGGGGCAGTTCGCGCACCGCGGGGTGTCCGACCAACGCGGCCAGGCCCGCCTCGCCGATCTCGCCCTCGCCGATGTTCGCGTGCCGGTCGCGGTTGGACCCGAAGGCGGTCTTGGAGTCGTTCAGGTGCAAGCAGCGCAATCGCTCGATCCCGATGCGCCGGTCGACGTCCTTCAGTAGTCGACGCGCGGCGCTCGGCGTGGCGTAGTCGACACCGCTGGCGAAGAGGTGCTGGGTGTCCAGGCAGACGCCGAGGCGCTCGTCACGACCGCTCGCCTCGAGCAGGGCCTCGATCTCCTCGAGGCTGCGTCCGACCGTCCCGCCAGCGCCGGCGGCGTTCTCGATGAGGATCGGGCACTCGGTGTCCGCGCCCGCGTCGTCCAGCGCGCGAGTGAAGGCGCGAACCACCTGGTCTACGACCTCCTCGAAGCCGGCGCCCTTGTGGCTCCCGACGTGCAGGATGACCCCCGACGCGCCCATGGCGCGCCCCACCGCCACGTTGTGCGAGAGCGCGGCGACGGACTTCTCATAGAGCTCGGGGTCTGACGTCGCCAGGTTGATGAGGTAGGTCGCGTGACAGAACGTGTCGGTGATCGTCGGGTGGTCTCGCTGGGCTTCGCGGTAGGCCTCGAGCACCGCGGGCGCGTACTGGCTGGGCTTCCACATCCGCGGGCTCTGGACGAATACCTGAATCGAGGTCGCACCGATGGCGACTCCAGCGTCCAGCGACGGGATCAGGGTCCCGCCGCCGCGCACGTGCGCACCGATGTTCATAGCGACAAAACTACTAGGGTCACAACAACCGACCCAAAGGAGTGCCATGACCGAGACCTTCAGCGACGCGTCGCGGGCCATCTTCGCCAAGCGCGTCCTCGCTCACGTGGCCAGTCTTTCGCCGGACGGCTCGCCCAACGTGACCCCGGTGTGGGTCGAGCTCGACGGTGACGACGTGGTCATCAACACGGCCCTCGGAAGGGCTAAGGCCCGCAACCTCGCGTCCGATCCTCGCGTGGCGGTGTCACTCACCGACCCCGACAACCCCTACGTCGCGATCGCCCTGCGCGGAACGGTCGTCGGCTTCACGACCGAAGGGGCCGACGAGGTCATCGATCGCTTCGCGAAGAAGTATCTCGACGTGGACACCTACCCGCATCGCCGCGAGGGCGAGATCCGCGTGACGGTGCGCATCCGCCCGGACCGCATCGCCGCCCAGCCCGAGTAGTCGATCGACGGCGACGCGAGCGCGGCGAACGTCGAGGACCTAGTCGCGAAAGTGTCTCGTGACGTCTGGCGAATCGACCGGCGCGCCGTAGAGCATGGTGGTCCCGTCGCCCAGGTGGCCGTCGAAGGCGTACCAAACCGTGATGGGCCGAGGCGGCGCCGGGCGGTTGTAGGCGCCGCGCAGGCTCAAGACGTCGCTCGCTAGGTTGACCTCGTCGTCGGTCAGCATGGCTCGAACCACCGCGGCCTGCTCGCTCGCCCGCTCGCCCGCGATCACCACGTGGTCGAAGTCCGCGAGCCAGCTGAGCGTGGCGATGTCGCGAGCCGCCATCGACGCCGGGTAGTCCTCGCCGAGGCTCAGCCAGGGTCCGAGTGGGCCGAGGGTCCGGTCGCGGGCCCCGAGCGCGACGACGACGTCGCCCTCGATCAGCGACGCGACGACGGGTCCGCCGCTGCGCGTGTCCAGTCGTACGAGGTCTTGCACCGAGAGCACGACGTGGGTCATCTCCATCTCAGGGCTGGAGGTCTTCCTTGGGGAGGCGCTCGATGTTCACGTCGCGAAACGTGAGCACGCGTACCGAGGGGACGAATCGAGCCGCGCGGTACATGTCCCACACCCAGGCGTCGGTGAGCGTCACCTCGAGCATCGTCGGGGTCGTTGCTCGCACCTCGACGGCGACGTCGTTGGCGAGGTAGAAACGCCGGTCGGTCTCCACGGCGTAGTGGAACATCCCCACCACGGCCTTGTACTCCTGGACGAGCGCCAGTTCGAGGGTCGACTCGTAGTCGTCGAGCTCTTCGTCGCCCATGCGGGCCTTACGCGCGCTCGGTTACGCGCCGTTCCTTGATCTTGGCGGCCTTCCCGCGCAGATCACGGAGGTAGTACAACTTGGCGCGGCGCACGTCGCCGTAGGTCTCCACCTCGATCTTGGCGATCGTGGGTGCGTGGACCGGGAAGGTGCGCTCGACGCCCACGCCGAAGCTGATCTTTCGAACGGTGAAGGTCTCGTGCAGACCCGAACCCTGGCGACGGATGACGACGCCCTGGAAGACCTGGACGCGCTCGCGGGTGCCTTCAACGACCCGGACGTGAACCTTTAGGGTGTCACCGGCGCGAAAGGCCGGGATGTCGTCGCGCAGCGAGTCGCGGTCAATCAGTTCAGTCGGATTCATCAGCGTCCCCTTCGGGTCTCGGGCTGTAGAAGTCTAGCGGAATCCGTGGTCCTCTTCCACCAGGGCGAACTCGGCGAGTACGGCCCGGTCCTCGTCGCTGAGTCCGCCGCGCGCGCGGATCAGGTCGGGGCGTCGTTCGAGCGTTCGCGCCAGGGCCTGGGCCCGGCGCCAGCGCGCGATGCGCGCGTGATCGCCCGATCGCAGCACGTCGGGCACCGCGAGTCCTCGGACCTCGGCCGGTTTGGTGTACTGCGGGTACTCCAACAGCCCGTCGACGAAGGATTCGTCAAGGCTCGAGGCGTCGTTGCCCAGGGCCCCGGGCAGGAGCCGCACCACCGACTCGATCACGCACAACGCGGCCAACTCCCCGCCGGCGAGCACGAAGTCGCCCACCGACAGCTCGTCGTCGACGACCAGGTCGATCGCTCGCTGGTCGAATCCCTCGTAGCGCCCGCACAACAGTGAGAACCCGGTGCCCGACGCCAGTTCGCTCGCCACGGCGTGGCTGAAGGTCCGGCCCGACGGCGTCAGCGCGATGAGGGGTCGGGCGAGGTCGGGGGTCGCCTCGACGGTGCGAAGTATCGGCTCGGCGCGCATGACCATCCCCGCCCCCCCGCCGTAGGGGGTGTCGTCGACGGTGCGGTGGACGTCGTCGGTCTGGTCTCGCAGGTCAAAGACTCGCAGTCGCCAGCGGTCGCGTTCGGCCGCCCGACCGATCACTGACGTCGAGGCGTACCCGGTGATCGCCTCGGGAAAGAGCGTGAGCACGTCGACGCGCAGGGTCATTCGAAGAGACCGTCGGGGACGTCGACGTCGATGCGGACGTTCGCCTCGAGCGCCGTGACGAAGGTCAGTGGCACCAGCGCGCCACTGTCGAGCACGAGCAGGTCGCTCGCCGGGTTGGCCTCGACGTCGACGACCACCCCGCGCACGGTACCCGCGGCGTCATAGACGGTCGCCCCGTAGAGGTCATCGATCCAGATTGCGTCGTCGTCGTCATCATCATCGATCCGCGGCGCGCGCAGCACGGTCCCGCGCCACTGCTCGGCGTCCTCGCGTCGTTCGACCCCCTCGAAGCTGACCAGGAAGTGGTCCTGGTGCCGAGCGGCCGCTCGAACCGTGAGCGACCCGTGGTCGCTCGAGAGCGTTGCGCCCGGAGCCCAGCGTTCGCTTCGATCCGTCCAGAAGTCGACGAGGAGCTGGCCGCGAAGGCCGTGAGCCTTGATGATCCGTCCGACCTCGAGCACGCGCTCGTCGGACACGTCAGTCGACGATGTCTACCGACGTCGTCACGCCGTCGCGCGAACCCGCCGCACTCACCAGCGCTCGGATGGCCTGGGCGGTGCGACCGCGCCGACCGATGATCCGGCCCATGTCGTCGGGACCCACGCTGAGCGAGAGCACTACCTTGCCGTGACGCTCGGAGACGTCGATCGCGACGGCCTGAGGGTCGTCGGCGAGCGAGGACGCGATGAAGTGCAGGACCGCCGACGCCGTGCTCGCGTCGGGCGTGGCGTCGTCGTCGATGACGTCGTCGTCGATGATGTCGTCGTCGATGGTGTTGACGTCACCCTCGACGTAGTCGTCGTGCAGGTCGCTCACTGTGCGGCCTTTGACGCCTCGAAGGCGTCCAGTGCCCCGCACTGGCGCAGGAGCTTGGCGACCCGCTCAGTCGGCTGGGCGCCGTGTCGCAGCCAGTGGACGGCTCGCTCGTTGTCGATCGAGACGATCGTCTCGTCGTTGGCCACCGAGAGCCCGCGGGGCTGGTAGGTGCCGACGATCTCCAAGAAGGCGCCCGAGCGCGCACGACGGCTGTCCGAGGCCACGACGCGGTAGGTCGGTTGCTTCTTCTTGCCCATGCGCACCAAACGAAGTTTCACTGCCACGACGAACGTCCTCCAAGACTGTGTCCCGACCGGGACTGGGTGATGTACCCGAGCGTCTTAGTTTAGCGTTGTTTGGGGGGGGTGACCCGCCCGCCCTTCTTCTTCTTGCCCTTCGGCCCGGCTGACGGCGGCGCGGAACGCATGCCCGCACCGAGTGCCTCGAAACCCGGGGGCAGTGAATCACCGCCCCGTCGGGCGGCCATGGCCGCGAGTTTGCCCATTTGGGGCGGCAGTGACGGATTCGCCCCACCCATCTGGCGCATCATCTTTCGCATCTCGCCGAACTGTTTGAGCAGCTGGTTGACCGCGCTCACCGTCGTGCCCGAACCCGACGCGATGCGCGAGCGCCGCGAGCCATCGATGATCACGGGTTCGCGTCGCTCACGGGGGGTCATGGAGCGAATGATCGCTTCGACCTTGTTGAGCTCGCGGTCGTCGACGTTGGCCGCGGCGCTACGCATCTCCTTAGAGACCCCGGGCATGAGTTTCATCAGGCCGCCGAGCGAACCCATCTTGCGCACCTGGTTCAACTGGGCGAGAAAGTCGTCCAACGTGAACGAGCCGTCCATCATCCGACCGGCCGAGGCGGCCACCACGTCGGCGTCCATGGTCCGCTCGGCCTGCTCGATGAGCGATAGCGCGTCGCCCATCCCAAGGATCCGCGAGGCCATGCGGTCGGGGTGGAAGAGGTCGAAGTCCCCGACCTTCTCGCCGGTGGACGCGAAGACGACCGGCCGGCCGACCACGCCGCGCGCACTCAGCACCGCGCCACCGCGCGCGTCGTAGTCGAGTTTGGTGACGATGATGCCCGACAACTCGAGCACCTCGTGGAAGGACCGGGCGGTGAGCACCGCGTCTTGACCAGTCACGGCGTCGATGACGAGGAACGTGTAGTGCGGCGACGTCGCATCGCTGATGGCGCGAACCTCGTCCATCAACGCCTGGTCGATCGCCAGTCGTCCCGCGGTGTCGATGATGACCACGTCGCGACCGATTCTCGTGGCCTCGGCCACGCCGGCCCGGGCCACGTCGACCGGGCTCGACGGCTCGCTGAAGACGTCGACGCCGATCTGGGCGCCGAGGACCCGTAACTGCTCGACGGCCGCCGGGCGCTGGAGGTCGGCCGCGACCAAGTACGGCTGGCGGCCCTGCTGCTTGAACCACGCCGCGAGCTTCGCGGCGGTCGTGGTCTTTCCGGCGCCCTGGAGACCAGCGAGGACGATCACCGTGGGCGGACGTGACGCGTAGGTCACCTTCAGAGCGGTGCCACCCAGCACTTCGATGAGTTGTTCGTGCACCGCCTTGATCACCTGTTGGCCAGGGCTCAGGCTCTGGCTCAGCGCCTGACCGGCGAGTCGCTCGCGCAGCGCCGCGAGGAAGGCGCGCACCACCGATAGCTCGACGTCGGCCTCGAGTAACGCCGCGCGCACGTCACCGAGCGCGAGGTCGAGGTCGGCGTCGCTCAGGCGGCCTCGCGAGCGCAGCGACGCGCCGATCCGTTCGAGTCGCTCCGAGAGTGTGTCAAACATGGTCTGCAGGCTACCGTCAGGCCCGCACGAGCGAATCGATGAACTCGTCCGGATCAAAGGGGATCAGGTCGGTCACGCCCTCGCCGACGCCGACGAACTTGACCGGGATCGCGAGCTCGCGTTCGATCGCCACGACGATCCCGCCGCGCGCGGTGCCGTCGAGTTTGGTGAGCACGATTCCGGTCACCGACGCCGCGGCGAGGAACTCGCGAGCCTGGGCGAGCGCGTTCTGGCCGGTGGTCGCGTCGAGCACCATGAAGGTCTCGACGACCTGGCCGGGCGCCCGGTCGGCGACGCGGCGAACCTTGGCGAGCTCGTCGAGCAGGTTGGTGCTGTTGGCGCGTCGCCCGGCGGTGTCGGCGAGCACCAGGTCGGCGCCGCGCGCGCTGGCGCGACCCAGCGCGTCATGGATCACCGAACCGGGATCCGCGCCTTCACCGGCGCGCACCACGTCCGCGCCGGTGCGCTCGGCCCAGGTAGTGAGCTGTTCCGCGGCGGCGGCGCGAAACGTGTCCCCGGCCGCGAGAACGACCCGGCGGCCCGCGGCGATCTCGCGGTGGGCCAGTTTGCCGATCGTCGTGGTCTTGCCGACGCCGTTCACGCCGACGAAGAGCCAGACCGCGACCCGGCCGGGTTCGGCCTCGACGGTGACGTGTCGTTCGGCGACGAGCGACTCGCGCAGCAACCGACGCACCGTCGTCGCGACGCCTTCGGGCGCGCCGTCGCGGCGCAGCGCCTCGAGCACGGCGCCGGTCGTCGCGACGCCGACGTCGCTGCGCAGGAGCACCTCTTCAACGACGTCGAGCTGCTCATCGGTGATCGCCCCGGTCGCCGTGAGCGAGCGCACGCGCTCAAAGACCCCGCGCGAGGCCCCGAGACGCGAACTCAGCGTCGGCTCTTCGTCCAGTTCGGGTCGCTCGGCGATCTCGGCGACGAGCACGTCGGGCAGCGGCGCCACGACTTGCGGCGCGGCGGCGGCGCGGCGGCGGCGCGCGAACGTGACGCCAACCGCGACCAGTACGAGGATGAGCGCTACGACCAGCACCGACGCCAGAACCACGACCGAGCCGATCACGAGGCCACCTCGCGCGTGACGCGCTGGCTGACGACCTTCGAGGAGGCCCCGGGCACCATGGTGACACCGTAGAGGGCGTCCGCCGACTCCATCGTGCGCTTCTGGTGCGTAACGATCAGCAACTGCGCCTCGTCACGGAACTCGTCGACCAGGCTCAGGAATCGCTGCAGGTTGACGTCGTCCAGGGCGGCCTCGACCTCGTCCATCATGTAGAAGGGAGAAGGCCGCGAGCGGAACACCGCGAAGAGGAACGCGAGCGCCGCCATCGAGCGCTCCCCGCCCGACAGCAGCGAGATGCGTCGCACGTTTCGTCCCATCGGGCGCACCTCGATCTCGACGCCGGTGTTGAGCGGGTCATCGGGTTCGGTGAGCAGCAGTCGGCCCTGCCCACCGGGGAAGAGCATGCCGATGAGGTTGGCGAAGTGATCGTTCACGTCGGCCACCGCCGTCGAGAAGGTCTGCATGATCTCCTCGTCGAGCGCGCGCAGCACTTCTTGGAGTTCGCGGCGAGCACTGCGTACGTCGGCCACCTGAGCGTCGAGCTCCTGGTAGCGCTCCTCGAGGGCGCTCAGCTCTTCCAGGGCGAGCGGGTTGATGGGTCCGAGTGAGGTCATGCGCGCTTCGAGTTCGCCCACGCGCTGGTCCAGGGTCGTTCCCTCGGGGACTTCGACGTCCTCGACCGGACCGACCTCGTGGGGTTCGACGCCGAGGTCCCGGCGGATCGCCTCGTGCAGCGTCGCACGCTTCACCGCCAGTTCGGCCTGTTCGACCTCGAGTCGTCGGCGCTCGTCGAACATCGTCGAGAGCCGCGCGTCCAACTCCTGACGGGCGAGCCGGATCGCCTCGAGACGTTCCGCGCTCGCCCTGGACGCCTCGAGCTGTTCGCGGTAGGTCGAGTCCATGGCCTCCTGAGCGGTCGCCACGTCCAGGCCGGCCCGTTCCACGAGGGCCGCGAGTCGGCTGAGTACCCCCAGGTCGAACTCCAGGCGCTCGCGGCGCCGGGTCGCGGCCTGACGCTCGGCGGCGTGACCGGCCAGGCGTCGCTCGATCTCGGCTCGACGCGCCGCGATGAGGCGCCGTCGTTCCCCGAACTCCGCCTCACGGCGCGCCACCGCCGAGGCCATACCCGCGAGGGCGCGTTGGTCTTCGTCGAGGTCCGACTGGGCTCGCGCACGGGCCCGCTGGCGCTCGACGGCGCTGGTAACGGCGCGCTCGAGCTCGGGTATGCCCGCCTCGACCGCCACGCGTTCGGCGTCGAGCTTGGACCACTCCTCGTCGAGGGCCGCCGCTTCGTGCGCGAGGGCGGCGAGGGCCGTCGCGTACTCCGCGAGGCGCTCACGGGCCCGTTCGATGTCGCGACGCAGCGCGTCCACCGCGGCCGCGGCGGCGCTCGCGGCGGCGGTCGCCTCGGTCAAGGCCGTCCGTGCGTTCACCGCCGCTCGAGCGGCGGCCTTCGCGGACGCCTGAAGTTCGGGCAGGGACGCGGCAGCGCTCGCGGCGGCGTCGGCGGCGGCGTCCACCGCGGCGCGGGTGACGACGGCGCGGCCCGACGCGACGCGCCAGCCCGACGCGGCGAACCGGTCTCCGTCGGCGGTCACGATCACGAGGTCGGGGTGGGCGATCGCGAGGTCGATGCCGGTCTCCCAGTCCGGGGCGACGAAGGCGCGCGCGAAGAGCGCGTCGAGCACCACCGCGATGTGGTCGGGCGCGCCGGCGCGCGGACGCACCAGGTCGCGTACGCGCCGAGCTCGTCCCGGTGTCACGGGGGCGTCGACGTGGGTCTCCCCCGCGGCGAGCACCAGTCCGGCGCCACCGGCGCGGCGCAGGACCTCGAGTGCGGCGCGCGCCGACCGACGCCCGTCGACCACCATGGCGCCCACGGAGGCGCCGGCCGCCGATTCGACGGCCCGCTCAGCGCCCGATTCCACGTCCACGAGGTCGAGGAACGATCCGAGAACTCCCTCGAGGTCGCCGAGCAAGTCCCGACCGCCCGATCCCGACAGTTCCTCGAGGGCCCGCGCCAGCGCTTCGGCCCGGGCCTGGGTCCGCGCCGCCACGTCGGATCCCTCGCGCAGTTCGTCCTCGGCGCGGATCCGGCGCTGTTCGGCGGCGTCGGCCTCGACGGTCGCCGCGTCGCGCGCGTCGCGCGCGGCGGCGTCGGCCTCGATCGCGTCACCGAGAGCGACGTCGGACTGTTCGAGCCGTTCGAGTGTTGCGGCACTCGCGCGATCGGTCTCCGCGCGGCGCTCGGCGGTTCGCGTGCGACGCCCGTCGAGCGACGCGATAGTGCGCGCGAGCATCGTCGCGCGATCGCGCTGCGCGCGCAGCACCGCCTCGTCCACCTCGCCGGACTCGGTCCCGTAGGTCTCCTCGAAGGCCGTACGCACGTCGTCGTGCGCGCGTCGACGCTCGTCGAGCGCGTCGCGTTCGGGACGCAGATCGGACTCTTCGCGATCCAGCACGATCAGGTCCGCGTCCAGTCGCGCGACGTCGGCCTCGAGGGTGGCGATGACGTTCTCGTCGGCCGAGGCGTCCAGGGCTACGCGCAGGGCGCGTTCGCGTTCGCGGATGACCGAGTTCGTTCCGCGGGCTCGCTCGGCGAGACCCTGGAGTTGACCGAGCGTGGACGCGAGCAACTCCTCGCGGCGACTCGCCATTTCGGCGGCGGTGGCGGTGGCTTGCGCGTCCAGGACCACCAGCTCGCGTCGCACCGACTCCTCGTCACGCTTCGCGTCGGCCAGGCCCGCCTCGACCTCCAGGCCGCGACGCTCGAAGGTCTCGAGGCGCTCGCCGAAGAGGGCGCGCCGGGCCGAGCGCAGTTCGTGTTCGACGTCGGCGTAGCTGCGTGCCGATGCCGCCTGACGTTCCAGCGGCCGCATCTGGCGGCGCACCTCGCGCACCAGGTCGCCGAGTCGCTCAAGGTTCTCTTGGGTCTGGGACAGCCGGCGCTCGGCTCGTTCCTTGCGGCGGCGGTGCTTTAACACCCCGGCCGCCTCTTCGATGACCGCCCGTCGATTTTCCGAGCTGGAGTTGAGGATCGAGTCGAGCTGGCCCTGACCGATGATCATGTGCTGCTGGCGACCGACCCCGGAGTCACCGAGCAGCTCTTGGACGTCGAGCAGTCGACAGACCGTGCCGTTGATCGCGTACTCGGAGTCGCCATTTCGAAACAGGGTCCGCGAGATGGTGACCTCGGCGCCGTCCACGGGTAGTCGACCCGAGGCGTTGTCGAGGGTGAGTGACACCTCGGCGCGGCCGAGGGCCGCCCGGTTCGCCGTGCCCGCGAAGATGACGTCGTCCATCTTGGCGCTGCGCAGCGCTCGGGTGCTCTGGGCGCCCAGCACCCAGGTAACCGCGTCCACGACGTTGGACTTGCCCGATCCGTTCGGCCCGACGACCGCGGTGACGCCGGGTTCGAACTCGAGCACGGTGTTGTCGGCGAAGGACTTGAAGCCCTTCATGGTCAGTCGCTTAAGAAACACGGGTAGACGCTACCAACCTTCGCCGGCCCGGCCCGGCCCTAGGCCTGACAGTTCGGACAGTAGAAGGTCGCCCGCGTGCGAACCACGGTGCGTTCGATCACGCGGCGGCACTGAAAGCACGCCTGACCCTCGCGCCCGTAGACCTGGTGGTAGTTCTGATAGGTCCCGGGTTTGCCGTCGGGGTCGACGAACTGCTCGTCGGCGAGGGTCGACCCCCCGTACTTGATGGCCTCGGTCAGGACCTCGGTCATGGACCGGTGGAGTCGGCGGATCTCGATCGTCGACAACGAGTCGGCCGGACGGTCAAAGCGCAGACCAGCCGCGAACAGGACCTCGTCAGCGTAGATATTGCCCAGACCCGCGATGACGTCCTGGTCGGTGAGCACGACCTTGAGCGGCGTGGTGCGGCTGCGCAGGATGGCGGCGAACCGGTCCCAGCCGATCTGGTCCTCCAGCGGGTCGATGCCGAGGTGGGCGAGTTCGGGGACGCGCCGGCGCACGCCGAGGCCGTCGCCGCCCATCGCGAGCCGGGCGAACTTCGAGATCTCGACACTCGCGCCCTCTTCGGGGGGCTGGGAGACGAACAGCTCACCGAACGTGCGAGGATCGACGTAGCGCAGCTCGCCGGCCGGACTCAGGGTGAAGTCGACGTGGGTGTGCTTGGGCTTGGGGACTTTGGGGCTCTTCGCGCGCAGCAACTGGCCCGACATGCCGAGGTGGACCACCAGGTGGTGGCCGTTGTCCAGGGCGAAGACGAGGTACTTGCCGAGTCGCTCGGCCGACTTCACCGTTCGCCCCTCGATCAGGGTTCGAAAGTCCTTCGCCGACTTGTGGCGGCGCACGACGCGCCCGTTGGTGACCGTGGCCGACTTGATCTTCTTGCCGACGAGGTCTCGAGCGAGCGAGGCCCTCACGGTCTCCACTTCGGGTAGTTCAGGCATCGTCTCGACCCTCCCACGCCGCTCGCGCGGCCTCGGACTCAGCGCTCTTCTTGGACCGACCGTGCCCGACCCCGCGCGCGGCGCCGTCGACGCTCACGACCGCCTCGAAGGTGGTCGCGTGCGCCGGGCCACTGGCGCTCAGGGTGTAGGTCGGCGTGCCCAGTCCGTTGGCTTCGGCCCACTGGCGCAACCGGGTCTTGGGATCGACCTCGTCGGGCGCGCGCGCCGCGTTCGCCACGTCCGCGCCGAGGATCTCGCGAACGAAGCCGCGCGCGACGTCGTAGCCGCGCTCGAGGTAGATGGCCGCGACGACCGCCTCGAAGGCGTCGGCGAGCATCGAGGGTCGCTGGAGGCCCTGCGATTTGATCTCACCGCGACCGACGCGCAGGAACCGCGCCAGATCCAGACGCGTCGCGGCCGCGGCGAGGGCCTCTTCGTTCACCACGCGCGAGCGCACGAGCGAACCGGACCCCTCGTCGAGCGCCGGATACTCCGTCACGATCAGGTCGGCGATCGCGAGGTCGACGACGGCGTCGCCCAGGAACTCGAGGCGTTCGTTCGACGTACACCCGTGTTCGGCGGCGTAGCTCGAGTGCGTGAGCGCCACGAGCAGGACTGCGCTATCGGCGCGCAGCCCCAGTCGCTGCGCCAGTGTGTCCCGCGATGAGGGCAACTGGCCAGGCTCCGTTAGGACACGTGTAATTTTGCCGCCACGTACTCGACAGCGTCGTGGACCGACGTGAGACCCTCGAGGTCCTCGTCGTCGATGTGAAATCCCGCCACCTGGGCGGTGAGGTTCTCCTCGAGGGCCTCGACGAGTTCGATCAGCGCGAGCGAGTCCGCGCCGAGGTCACCGAAACCCGCATCCTCAGGGATATCACTGGGTTGCTTCTCGAGAATCTCGGCCAGTTCACGCTGCACGAGCGCCAAGATGGCCGAACGATCCAGCGGTGATGGTGCGACGTCCGCGGTCATGGACTCTCCTTTGCCTCCAGGCCAAGACTACTTATCCCGCGACCACCCGAGGGGAGTTACTCGCTTTTATCAGGACGAATCGCGAGCTGTAGTCGATTCACGACGTGGGCGTCGTCCATCTCGGCCGCGACCCGCAGCGCGTTCATCACGGCGGTCGCGTTCGACGAACCGTGACTGATCACGCAGATGCCCTTCAGGCCGAGCAGCATCGCGCCGCCCTGATTCTCCGGGGTCAGCGACTTGACGACCGGCATCAGGTGCGGCAGTAGTGAGTCCCCAGCGGCGCGCGTCTCGTCGTCGGTGCCAAATACCGAGAGCATCGTCGAGAAGACGAATTTGAGCGCTCCCTCCAGGGTCTTGAGCGCCACGTTGCCGGTGAAACCGTCGGTCACCACGACGTCGACCGGACAGGGAACGAGGTCGCGCCCCTCGACGTTGCCCGCGAAGCGCAGCCCCGACGACGCGAGCAGCTCGTGGGTGGCCTTCACGAGCGGGGTCCCCTTGGAGGACTCCTCACCGATCGAGAGCAGCCCGACCGAGGGGTCGCTCACGGCGTAGTGGGCGGCGGCGAAGGTGGCGCCCATGGTGGCGAACTGGACCAACATCTCGGGGGTGCACTCGGCGTTGGCGCCGGCGTCCACCAGGATCGAGGGGTGGGTACCCGGGTTGGGCAGCGGAATGGCGATGCAGGGACGGATCACGCCCGGCAGGCGGCCCATACGAAGGAGCGCCGCGGCCATCGTCGCGCCCGTGTTGCCCGCCGAGACCATCGCGCTCGCCTTGGCGTCGCGCACCAGTTCGGCGGCGCGCACGAGTGACGAGTCTTTCTTGGTGCGCACGCTCGCGGCCGGGTCGTCGTCCATCGCGATGACCTCGCTGCAGGCGACCACCTCGAGACCCATGGGGTCGCCGATCAGTTCGGGAACCCCGACCAACGTGACGCGCAGGCCCAACTCGTCAACGGCGCGGCGAGCCCCGGCGACGATCTCGGCCGGCGCGTAATCGCCGCCCATCGCGTCCAGTGCGATGGGCAGCGTCAACTCAGTTGACCTCGACGGCGACTCGACCCTTGTACCAGCCGCAGTTCGGACACACGATGTGGGGCAACTTGGCCGTCGCACACTGCGGGCACACGCTGCGTGCCGGACGCTCGAGGCGCCAGTTGGCCGCGCGGCGGCTCCGGGTCTTCGCCTTGCTTGTCTTCCTCTTGGGTACAGCCATCGATCTTCTCTTTCGCTTCGAGCGGCCGAGCCGTTACTCGGGGTTCGATTCGTCGGACTCGTCCGCGAATCGAAGTCCGTCAAGTGTAGCCCAGCGGGCGTCCACCGGTGCGCGACAGTCGCACGTCGCCTCGTTGCGGTCGATTCCACAGTAGGGACAGAGGCCCTGGCAGTCCTCACGACAGACCGGGGCGAGTGGGAGTTCGAGCAAGATCGCGTCGTGCACCAGCGGGGCGAGGTCGACCTCGTCGTGGGTGTACAGATAGGCCAGGTCGTCCTCGGGCCCGCGTTCGAGCACGAACCGCTCGTCGACCTTCGCCTCGAGATGACCCTCGATGGGTTTCGAGCAGCGTCGACAGACCCCGAACCACGGCGCGCGCACGGTACCCGTGGCCCGCAGCCCCCCGCTGAAACTCTCGAGTTTCAGGTTCACCACCACGGAGGCGTCCGGCGCCACGTCGGACTCGCCCCTACCCCGGGGCTCGAATTCGCGCGCCTCGTCGAAGGGCGCCTCAAAGGAGAGCGCCATCGTGGACGGGCTGTTGCGCACCAACTGCGAGATGGCGGCGAGATACGGCGAGGCCACGGCCCTAGAAGGCGTCTTGGTCAAAGAAGGACGAATCGGCCGGGGGCGCCTCGTACGGCGAGGGCGCCGGGGCCGGCTCGGGGCTCAAGAAGTCGTTCTCACTCGGACGAGCGTCGAGCAACGACGTCGGCAGGCCCTGGGCGTTCAGGCGCTCGCGACCCGACCGGGTGGTCTTTAAGAGCCGCTCTAAGACGATCTCGAAGTTGCCCAGCTTGCCGTCGATGAAGTCCTCGGATTGATTGATCATCTGACGGGCCTGGGCCTGGGCGTCGGCGATGATCTGGTCGGCCTTCAACCGCGACTGGCGCACGATCTCGGTCTTGTCGACCATCCGGGCCGCCTCGGCGCGCACCTGATCCATGAGCTGCTGGGCCTTGTGCATCTCGGCGGCCATGAGTTCTTCCCGGTCGCGCAGTGCCCAGCGTGCCTCGCGGATCTCGTCGGGCAGGTCGCGCAATGCGTCGTCCAAGAGCCCGAGCACCTCTTCGCGCGGGATCAGCGCCGAATTAGACAGGGGCATCTGTTTCGCCGTGCTGATCAGGTCTACCAGCTGGTGAAGGTCTGCTTCGATGTCGCGCCGCGCGTGGCGAGCGGATTCGGCCGGAAACTCGTCGGGGTCGTACCCGTCAAAGGACGTCACCGCATACCCTCCATCTTTGCTCGGAGTCGCGTCGCGACACAGGGGGGGACGAAGGCTTCGACGTTGCCGCCGTAGCGGGCCACTTCGCGCAGCAGTCGCGACGCGATGAAGGAGTGGTTCGAGCTGGTCGGTATGAAGAGGGTCTCGACTCCCGACAGCGAACGGTTCATCTGAGCCATCTGCAACTCACTCTCGAAGTCCGATACGGCCCGCAGCCCCTTGACGATCGCCGTGGCCTCAACATCTTTAGCCACGTTGACCAGGAGTGTCGCGATCGACACGATTCGAACCGACTTGATATGCGCACAACTCTCGGCGATCATCTCGCGTCGTTCGTCGAGATCGAACAGTGGTTCGGACTTCTGGGGGTTACGGATCGCGGCCACCACGATCTCGTCGAAGATGTGCGACGCGCGCTCGACGATCTCCAGGTGCCCGTTGTGGAACGGATCGAAGGAGCCTGGGATGAGACCGACTGTCATGGGGCCCCTTGCTCGTTCGGTTCCAACATCGTTACGAGCGTAGTGCCGTAGTGCTTGGTTTTGGTGACCGTCCACCCCGCGGGCGCTTCGGCGTACCGGTCATTCTCGATAATCACGCGCTCGGTCTCAACCGTTTCGAGCAGTGCGGCGACGTCGAGCGGTCCGTAGGGCGGGTCGGCCAGGACGAGGTCGAGGGCCCGTGGGGGGCGCCACCCCGGCAGCGTCGCGCGCACGAAGTGGACCTCACCGGCCAAGTCGAGCGATTCGAAGTTCGTCCGGGCCGCCTGGAGACACTCGGGGTCGGCGTCGACGAAGTACACCTGGGCCGCCCCGCGCGACAGCGCCTCGATCCCCATCGCTCCCGACCCGCAGTACAGGTCGGCCACGACGAGTCCGTTCAAGCCGCCGCGGCTCTCCAGCATGGAAAAGATCGCCTCTCGGGCGTAGTCGGTCGTCGGTCGCACCGTCGAGGGGATCTTGGCCCTGAGCGGCCGACCACGAGCCGCACCACCGATTACACGCACGCACTCAGGCTACGTGGTATCACGACTTGAACAAGTACTCCGCCTCGTCGGCCTCGACGAAGAGGCGCAGTTCATCGACCAGCGCGGGCTGATCGGCCAGGTCGTCGCCCACGAGCCGCTCGGCCGCGTCGTGGGCCGCGTCGAGCAGGTCGCCGTCTCGGGCGAGTGAGGCCAGACGCAGGTCGCTCGGACCGCGCTGGCGCGACCCGAGAATCGTTCCCTCGCCCCGCAGGGCGAGGTCGACCTCGGCCAAGACGAAGCCATCAGTCGTGCCGACGAGCGCTTCGAGCCTGGTCGCGGCGTCCGCCGACGGAGGATCCCCGAGCAGGAAGCAGTAACTCGTGAGACTTGAACGGCCGACGCGTCCGCGCAGCTGGTGGAGCTGGGCCAGTCCGAATCGCCAGGCGTCCTCGATCACGATGACCGTGGCCTCGGGCACGTCGACGCCGACCTCGATCACGACGGTGGCGACCAAGACGTCGAGTTCTCCGAGACGGAAGTCGTCCATCACCGCCTCGCGATCGGGACCCTTCATCTGACCGTGCACCAGTCCGACGCGCAGTCCGGCGAGCTCGTGGTTCGCGAGTCGCGTGTGCTCCGCGACCGCGCTCGCCGCCTCAATCACCTCTGACTCTTCGACCAGCGGACAGATGACGAATGCCCGGTGCCCCGCGGCCACCTCGTCGCGCACCCGCTGCCAGCAGCCGGCCCGTTCGCCCGGCGTGCGCGCCCAGCGCGTCGTGATCGGCACCCGACCGTGGGGTAGCTCGTCGAGCACCGATCGCTCCAGGTCGCCAAAGAGCACCATCGCGGCGGTTCGTGGGATAGGGGTGGCCGTCATGACGAGCAGGTCGGGCACGGCGTCGATCCCGGTGCGCGTGGACCCCTTCGCGCGCAGGATCGCGCGTTGTTCGACCCCGAACCGGTGCTGCTCGTCGATCACCACCACGCCCAGGGCGTGAAACGAGACGTCCTCGGTGAGCAGCGCGTGCGTGCCCACGACCAGGTCGATCTCACCGCGCGACAGCCGCGCCAGGACGTCACGCCGCTCGCTCGCGCGTAGCCGCGCGCTGAGTAGTTGGACCGCCAGCGGTCGCGAACCACCGAGCACGCCGGGGTCGCTCACGCGCAGGTCGGCCAGGTCGGCGCGGATCGACGCGACGTGCTGCTCGGCGAGCACCTCGGTGGGCACCATCAGCGCCGCCTGCTGGCCGTCGTCGACGGCGACGAGCATCGTCGCCAGGGCCACCATCGTCTTGCCGCTGCCCACGTCGCCCTGCAGGAGCCGGTGCATCGGCACTGGTGAGGCCAAGTCGGTGACGATCTCGCCGAGAACGCGTCGCTGGGCCCCGGTGAGCCGGTAGCGGTGGCCCCCGAGGAACTGTCCAACGAGTGACGTCGCGGCGGCGCCGGGTGCGAGATCGAGGTCGTTCGGCGCCACGGCGTGCGCGAAACCCGCCGATTCGCGTTCCAGGTGACGCCGGCGCAGGGCGAGCAACACTTGGAGACGCACGAACTCGTCGAAGGCCAGTCGTCGCCGGGCGGGCTCGACGTCCTCCATCGAACCGGGGAGGTGGATCCCCCAGTACGCGCCGGTGCGCCCGACGAGGCCGTGCTCGGCGAGCACCCAGTCCGGCAGCGGGTCCAGAAGTGGTCCGGCGCGCCGCAACGACTCTTCGATGAAGCCCCCGAGCTCCCAGCTCGTCAGGCCAGCCTTGCCCGACGCCGGGTAGATCGGCACGACGCGACTGACCCGGCTGGCGTCGCGTTCGTCGCCGCTCGCGCCGACGATCACGTCGACCACCGGGTTGGCCATCTGGCGCCGATCGCGATAGTCGCCGACCTTGCCAAAGAACAGCGCCTGGGTTCCCACGGGCAGTTGCGTGGCGCGCCACGCCTGGTTGAAGAACACCACGTCGAGGGTCTCGCCGTCATCGACCACGGTGACCTCGACCATCGAGCGGCCCTGGCGCGTTCGACGGGACCGTACGGCACTGACGGAGCCGAACACGGCGGCCTCGTCACCAACGCTGAGCTCCGATACGTCAACGCGGCGGGTCCGGTCGACGTATCGACGCGGGTAGTGGGTCAAGAGGTCGAGCACGCTCGTCAGTCCGAGCGAACGCAACGCGGCGGCGCGTTTGTCGCCGACGTGGCGAAGTTGCTCAACGGGGATCTCGCCGAGCGGGCGCAGCCTGCGCGGCGCCAACTCGCTCACTCGAGACCGAAGAAGTACGGGTAGAGCGGCTGGCCGCCGTGGTGGACCTCGACGCCAATCGACGGGTGGGTCTCGCCGACGAACTCGGTGATCTGGCGGGTCACCGCGACCGTCGACCCCTCGCCCTCGATGATGGTCAACAGTTCGTGGTCTTCGCTGATCATGGCGTTCAGCAGGGCGATGCTCGCCGCCTCGACCGACTCGGCGATCGAGCGCACCGCGTTCGCGTCGACCCCGATCCAGTCGCCGACGTGGACGTCGCCGGCGTCGGTCATGGTGTGGCGCACGGCCCGGGTCACCTCGCCGGCGCTCACGTGGCGAGCGGCGTCGGTCATGGCCCGTACGTTGGTCGCCCCGTCGACGTTGGGGTCGTAGGCGAGCAGCGCGGCGAACCCTCCGACGATCGACGTCGTCGGCACCACCGAGACCGATGCGTCGACCAGCGCGTCCACCTGGTTGGCCACGGCCACGATGTTCGAGTTATTGGGCAGCACCACGACCTGGTCGGAACCGGTAGCGCGAACCGCCTCGACGAGGTCGGTGGTCGACGGGTTCATCGACTGACCGCCGCTGACCAGAACCCGAACGCCCAGGGACCGGAAGATTCGGCCGATTCCCTCGCCCGCGACCACCGCGACCACCGCGGTCACCGGCGCCGGCCCTTCGGATTCGATCGCGGCCGTCGCGGCGTCGCGCACCCAGCGTTCTTCGAGGACTTGCTCGGCGAGGTCGGTCACGCGGATCTCACGCGGCCGACCGGCGTCGAGGGCCGCTTCGATCGCCGCCCCGATCTCGTCGGTGTGGATGTGGCAGTTGTAGAGTCCATCACCGCCCACGATGACGATGGAGTCACCGATCCCCGACCACACGTCGCGAAAGGCGCGCATCCGATCATCCTCGGCATCGAGCAGGTACATCACCTCATAGCGCGGGGACCCACCGGTACTCGGCGTCGAGTGCGCGACGGCGACGTCGTGGACGTCGAGTGATTCGACCGATGGCGGCACCGGCAGGTCGTCGTTGTTCACGACGTGGCACAGCGCGTCAAAGAAGAGCAGCAGTCCCGTACCCCCCGAATCGACGACCCCGGCCTGCTTGAGCGCGGGCAGCTGCTCGGGGGTGTGCGCCAGGGCTTCGCGCGCGCGGTCGCGCGCGCCGCGCACGACTTTGGACAACGAGGCGGTGGCCGCGTTCGCCCCCTGAGCCGCCGCTCGAGCCACCGAGAGGATCGTGCCTTCCACGGGACGCACGACGGCTTGGCGAGCCAGCACGTCGGCGTGGCTGAGCGACTCGGCGAGCAGCGCGGGCGTGATGACGGCGACGGACTTGAACTTCTCGACCAGTCCGCGCAGGAGTTGGGACAAGATGACTCCGGAGTTGCCGCGTGCGCCCATTAGCGATCCGCGGGCGATCGCGCTGCACACCTCGTCCATCGAGGCGTCGTCGGCGAGTGGACCGAAGGCGTCCACGACCGACTCGACGGTCAGAGTCATATTGGTACCGGTATCGCCGTCGGGAACCGGAAAAACGTTCAACCGGTTGATGACCTCCTTGTGTGAGCGAAGCAGCCCCGCGAACGTGGTGATCGCGGCGCGCAGGTCTTGCGCCGACAGTTTCGTACGGGAGGTCATCGCTAGCGATGCTACAATGGCTCTTCGGTTTTCACTCGCGGCCGTCAGCGCCGTGAATGCGTAAGGAGAAAGTTCATCATGGCGTCAGTCTGCGAGATTTGCGGCAAGAAGCCGTCCTTTGGCATGAACGTCTCCCACTCGCACCGTCGCACCAAGCGACGCTGGAATCCGAACATCCAGCGCGTGCGCGCCTTGGTCGGTGGGACCCCGAAGCGACTCAACGTCTGCACGGGCTGCCTGCGGGCGGGCAAGGTCACCAAGCCCGTACGCCGCGCCACGAACGCCTGATCACAGGCTGTGTTGCCAACCTCGACGCTCGAGGTCGGCACCCGAGAGCGTACGCGTCGACCGGCTGGCGGCGATTCGCCCAATCTCGATTGGCGCCGCTAACCCTCGGCTGTGAAAGATCAGTCCGAGTCGCGCCGGATCGTCGGTGACGATCAAGAGTTCGTAGTCCTCGCCGCCCCCGAGCGCTTCGTCGTCGGTCGCGCCCGTCGCGACGGGCACGTCGTCCAGTTCAAAACCCACCGCGCTCGCGTCGCACAGTCGATGTAGATCGAGTGCGAGGCCGTCGCTCAGGTCCATCATCGCGTGCACGCCCGCGCCACGCGCGGCCAGCCCCTCGGCCAGACGCGGCCAGGGCCGCCGGTGGGCGATCACGAGCGGATGGTCGAGGCCGGCCCCCGCCTTACGCAGTCGAAGACCGGCGGCGGATCGACCCAGGGGCCCTGTGACCAGGATTTTGTCACCCGGTTGCGCGCCGCGGCGCAAGACGGCACCCCTACCCGGGCACTCACCGAGCACGGTCACCGCGACAGCCACGTCTCGCCCCACACTCAGGTCACCGCCCACGATGGGACAGTCCGTCGCACTGGCGGCGTCGGCGATACCGCGGTGCAGTTCCTCGAGGTCGGTTCCTGGCGGGGCGGTGACGGCGACTACGATCGCCCGCGCTCGCCCGCCCATCGCCGCGAGATCCGAGACCGCCGCCGCGACGGCCTTGAATCCGAGGTCCTCCAGTGGAAAGAGCGCCGCGTCAAGGTGGACCCCCCACACGGCGGTGTCCGTACTCACGAGCGTCTGACCGACGAAGGGCGCCAGCACGGCCGCGTCATCGCCGACGTGGACCTCGCCGGCGGGAATGTCGCGCCGACCCACGATGGCGGCGATACGCTCCAATATGTCGTCTTCGCGCCGTACGGGTCCCCCACGGGGGACACCGGGTGGGCCGTCTGCCGCGTTCACGACGCCGAGACGTTGTCGAGTGGCAACGAAGAGACAACGGAGGGCTTCACGTGTCGTACCCCACCCGCAACCAGCAACTCATCGACTGGGTTGAAAAGGTCGCCGCACTCACTACACCCGATCGTATCCACTGGTGCGACGGATCAGCCGAAGAGTACGACGAGCTCTGCCAGCTGCTCGTGGACAATGGCACCTTCACCAAGTTGGCTGACGCGAAGCGACCCAACAGTTACTACGCGGCCTCGGATCCCGGTGACGTCGCGCGGGTCGAGGACCGGACCTTCATCTGTTCGACCCTCGAGTCCGACGCCGGCCCGACCAACAACTGGCGCGACCCGAACGAGATGCGCGAGACGCTCGACGGGCTCTTCGCCGGATCGATGCGTGGGCGCACGATGTACGTCGTGCCGTTCTCGATGGGGCCACTCGGCTCGAAGATCGCGCACATCGGCGTGGAGATCACGGACTCCGCCTACGTCGCGGTCTCGATGCGCATCATGACACGGATGGGCGCGGGCGCACTGGACGTACTCGGCGACGACGGCACGTTCGTGCCCTGCCTGCACTCGGTGGGCATGCCGCTCGCCGAGGGACAGGTCGACGTCCCGTGGCCGTGCGACGCGGACAACAAGTACATCGTGCAGTTCCCCGACACGCGCGAGATCGTCTCGTACGGCTCGGGCTACGGCGGCAACGCCCTGCTGGGTAAGAAGTGCTTCGCGCTTCG
>JAKBCT010000003.1:37196-44002 GCA_021807655.1 Actinomycetes bacterium
CACGGCGTATTCCTCGGTTCGATCATGGCCTCGGAGACCACCGCGGCCGCGACGGGCGCCGTTGGCAATCTGCGCCGCGATCCTTTCGCCATGCTGCCCTTCTGCGGCTACAACATGGCCGACTACTTCGCGCACTGGCTCACGTTCGCCGACCGCTTCGACGAGTCGGCCCTGCCCAAGATCTTCTACGTCAACTGGTTCCGCAAGGCTGACGACGGACACTGGCTCTGGCCCGGGTACGGCGAGAACAGTCGCGTGCTCGAGTGGGTGTTCGAGCGCACGGCCGGCCGCGGCCAAGCCGTCGAGACGCCGATCGGCAACGTGCCGGCGCCCGGCGCACTCAACGTCGACGGACTCAACCTGCCCGAGGCCGACCTCGCCCAGCTGCTCGCCGTCGACAACGACGAGTGGCGCAACGAGGTCCCGTTGATCCGACAGCACTTCGCCAAGTTCGCCGATCGGCTGCCCGGCGCGCTGCTCGAACAGCTCGACGATCTCGAGGCTCGACTCAAGTAGGTCATTCGGCCGTTTCGGCGTCGGCCACGATGAGCCGTGGTCCTGACGGCCAGTCGAAGTAGCGCCACGTCCAGTTGATCAACACGCGGAGCCGGTTCCTGAAGCCGACGAGGTAGAAGAGGTGCAGACCGAGCCACGCCAACCAACCGAGGGTTCCGCGAATGACCCCGCCCCGGGGTAGTTTCGCAACCGCGGCCCGCCGTCCGATGGTGGCCATGATTCCCTTGTTGCGATAGACGAACGGTTCCGTCGGTTCGCCCCGCGTGACCCGCAGGATCTGGGCGGCGCAGTGGCGTCCCGACTGGATCGCGACGGGCGCCAACTGCGCACAGAACGACCCGTCGGCGCTCGGTATGGCGGCCGCGTCGCCGACGGCCCAGACGTTTTCACTGGTGTCGCAGCGTAGGTCCGCGCCCACGCCGGCGCGTCCCCCGGGGCCGGCCGCCACGGCGAGGTCGTGGACTACCGTGCCGCTGGCGGTCACGCCGGCGGCCCAGATCACCGCCGCCGTCTCGAGCCGCTCGCCGTCGGCGAAACGAATCGCGCCTTCTTCGACCGCCACGACCGAACGGCCGAGCTGGACCTCGACGCCGAGCGCGGCCAGCTCCCTCGCGGCGTAGCGACTCGCCGACTCCGGAAAGGCCGTGAGCAGTCGTTCGGCGAGGTCGACCAACACCACGCGCACGCGCCGTGGATCGAGACGCAGTCCATCGCGCCGCAGCGCGATGCTGATGAGTTCGGCGAGCGCCCCCGCCGTCTCGACACCAGTCGGCCCGCCCCCAACGACGACGAAGGTGAGCGACACGGGCTCACGTTCGGCGCGAACGTCGGCGTCCTCGAGCGCGAGCAGGAGACGATTGCGCAACCGGCGAGCGTCGGCGAGCGAATAGAGGGGCATCGCGAACTGCGAGGCACCGGGGATCCCGAAGTAGGCGGCCGTAGCACCGGTCGCGATGACCAGGTGGTCGTAGCCGAGCCGAGAGCCGTCGTCGAGTACCACGGTGTTGGCCACGTGATCGACCTGGCGCACGCGGCCGTGGCGAAAACGGATATTGGCCGCGCCACCGAAGATGGTCCGGATCGGGTAGGCCACGTCAGCGGGTTCGAGCCCCGCGGTGGCGACCTGGTAGAGCAGCGGGAGGAAGGTGTGGAAATTGTGCTGGTCGACGATGGTGACCCGCACGGACGAGTTCGCGAGTCCCCGCCCAACGGCGATGCCCGCGAATCCACCCCCGACGACGACGACGTGAATCCCCGCGGTTACGTCACGTGTTCTTTCAGGATGTGCCATGGCCCAGTACAGCACACCACTGAAAAGAATTCAGCGACTGGCGTACCGGCGCCCCACGCCATAGAACAAGCCGCCGATGGCGGTGATCACCGCGAGAAACCGGTCCCCCGACACAAAGGCGAGCGAAATCCCCACCGGTATCACTGCTCCGATCACCCAGGCCAGCTGCTGGCGCACCGCGAAACGGGCGAAGGTCCGCCCCTGGGCGCCCGGTGGGACGTGGCGTTGGGTGATGGCGTCAAAGCTTGGTTGGGCAACCGCGGCGCAGAGTCCAAACCAGCCAGCCACGATCGACTGACCAACGAACGATGGATAGTTGCTCGCCACCGCGGCCCCGAGCGCCGTCGCGATCAGCGCACCCAAGAGCAAATTCGACTCACGCACCGCGTTGCGCATCCGCGTAACCAGACCTAAGCCAACGAGGGCACCGACCGCGCTCATCGCCAGCGCGAACGCGAACCACCCCAACCCCGCGTGCGCCCGACGGAGTCCGAAGGCGAGCAGAAACGTGGCGAACCCGATCGTGAATCGCATCAGCGCGGCGGCGGCGAGACCCCACGACACCTCGACGTCCCCGAGCGGGTTGAGTGCGTGACGATCGCGCTCAGCCTGGGACATCTGGGCAAACTCCTCACGCACGACGCGTGCGGGACGCTGCAGCCTCATGCTCACCACCGTCGCGCCAACGTAGACGAGTGAGGCGGCGACGAGGACTGATGGGGCACCTACCCCCTTCAGCAGACCCGCCGCGACGACGCCCGACACGAGTCCCGCGACGGTTCCGAGCAGCGTCAGCTGGGCGTTGAAGCCGGCGAATCCAGCAACCTCGCCACCAGTATCCGTCGGCCATCCGGCGTTGCCGATGGACGACCGGTGCTCGCTGAACTGGTCAGTGCGCGCCATCTCGGGCACGAGGGTCCCGCGGGTCACGACGTACAACTTCGAGGAGATCAACACGAGAAAGGCTTCGGGATAGAGCCACAGTGAGTTCAGGTGCTGACTCATCGTCCAGCACAGAATCGTGCGAGCCCCCGCCGACAGCGCCACGAGCACCCGGCGTCCGTTGGGCGAGCGGTCGATGAGGGGTCCGAGCAGCGGCGAGACCACCGCGAAGGGTGCGATCGTGATCAGAAGGTACGCGAGCACTTTGCCCTTCGCCTCGGTGGGCGAGACCGAGAAGAACAGCGAACCAGCGAGTGACACGGTCACGAACGTGTCGCCCGCCATCATCGCCACGTGCACCAGCGCCAGCCGACCAAAGGCCGTGCCCTGATCGAAGAGGTCCTGGGTCGACGCCCACGCCAACGAGCCGAGTCCGCGATGACGCACGAGTACGTAGCGTAGGTGATTGGCTCACGCGGTCGTAACGTCGCGTCAGTTCGAGAAGCAGGCCCGCCGATAGACGATCGTCGGCAGCTCGCCGGGGTGGCAGTACTTCAAGCGCGAGGCGAAACGCCACGCCCGCGTCGAGGACTCAAAGCGCATGAGTTCGGTGACGCCGATGCGATTCGGGCCTACCATGATGGTCGCCCACAGGTACGCCCACGAACCTTCGCAGCCATAGGCGTTGACGCCACCGGTCGAGGCCAAGTGCGTCACCGGTGCGCTGATCGCAGCGGCCGAACACGACGCCGCACTCGGCGGCGATTCAGACGTTGCGGTCGCTCGAGAGACCGTCCACCCGAGGCCCAGAGCCACCACCAGCGCCGTCACGACGCGAGGGATCGACACCTCGTCAGCCTGACCCGTCACGAATCACGCACATCGCCGTTCAGCATCGCCGACTGGAAGAGCGTGTTCATCGTGAAGTCCCAGTCCTCCTGCTCGACGGGAGTCGTCGTGACGTCGTCGAGGACCCGACCGAAGACGATCGCCTGAATCAACACGGCGAGGGACCTCGCCGACACGTCCTTGCGTACGAAGCCTCGGTCCTGGCCCATCGACATTACGTCGGCCAGTTCGACGGTGAGTCGTGATTCAGTGGCGCCGATCAAGGCGGCGAGCTCCGGTCTGGTGAGCGCCGCCGCCACGATCCGGGTACGCATCGCCCGACTCCGTCGGCGCTCCTCGCCCGCGGTGAGCAATCCAATCAACGGCTGGATACGGACGAGAAACTCATCGATGTCCGCGGATTCGCTACTGGCGTTGGACAATTCGTCGATGTCCCGTTGAACCAAATCGCTGAACAACTGGTTATACGCGGCGTCGATCACACCCTCACGAGATCCAAAGTGGTGGTAGACGGAACCGTAATTCACACCCGTTGCGTCACAAATGTCCGGTATCCGAATCAGTGATTCATCTCCGGTCCAGAGACGAGATACGACTTCGTCAATTACCGCTTTCATGACGGGAATCGACCGTCGCTGCTTAGCCACATTTGGATTCTACCGTCCACCACTGCGTTAGCACATTGTCAATTGCTGACCGTGCGTGGTGCCGAGTCTTCGCGAGCCACGCGCCGTGCCCGGTAGTGTTTGCCCCGATACCGTTTCAACGTCTGAGGAGTAGTCGTGTCGAAGACGGCCCGCCTGGAGCCCGAAATCATACGGGTTGGCGTGGTGATTGTCCTCGGCGCGATCATGTCGATTCTCGACACGACGATCGTCGCGGTCGCCCTTCGCACCCTCAGCCACGATTTCCGCGTTGACGTGTCGACGATTCAGTGGGTGACGACCGGGTATCTGCTCGCCCTCGCCGTGGTAATCCCGGTGTCGGGGTGGGCAATCCATCGGATCGGCGCCAAACCCGTCTACATGATCTCGCTCGGTTTCTTCATCACCGGCTCGGCGATGAGTGGCCTCGCCTGGTCGGCGACGAGCCTGATCCTCTTTCGCGTCTTCCAGGGCCTCGGCGGTGGGATGATCCTGCCGGTCGGCCAGTCGATCTTGGCGCGCACCGCGGGTCCCCAGCGGATGGGTCAGGTGATGGGGATCATCGGCGTCCCGCAACTCCTCGGACCGATCCTCGGACCCGTGATCGGCGGGGTCATCATCTCGAACACCTCGTGGCGATGGATCTTCTTCGTCAACGTACCGATCGGACTCGTGGCGCTCTGGCTCGCTCGGCGATCACTCCCCGCGACGTCGGGTGATCGGGGTCATCGGTTCGACCTTCTCGGCTTTCTGCTGCTGTCACCGGGACTGGCCTTCATCGTCTACGGACTCGCCGAGGTTGGTAGCCGCGGGGGATTCAGTGGTGCCCCGGTGTACGACAGCCTGGTCGTCGGAGTCATCTTGAGCGCGCTATTCGTCCTTCGTTCGCTGCGGGCACCCGAGCCGCTCATCGACATGAGACTCTTTCGCGATCGGACGTTCTCACTCGCCTCGACGGGCATCTTCCTCGTCGGCGCCACGCTCTACGGAACGATGTTCTTGCTCCCGCTCTACTACCAGATTGTCCGGGGCGACTCAGCCTGGTTGGCCGGGGTCATGATGGCGCCCCAGGGACTGGGCGCCGCGTTGTCAATGCGCGCCGGCGGACTGATGGCCGACCGGCGAGGACCGCGATCGGTAGTGCCCTACGGCGTCGTGATCCTCGCCGCCGGCACGTTCTTCTACACCCAGGTATCCGCGACGTCCAGCTATTGGCTGCTCGGATTCGCGTTGTTCATCCGCGGCCTAGGCATGGGCGCGACAATGATGCCAACCTTTGCCGCCTCGTACTACAACCTCACCCACGAAGACGTACCCAAGGCGACGTCGGCCACCAACATCCTGCGCCAGGTCGGCGGCTCCCTCGGCGTGGCCGTGTTCGCCGTCGTGCTGCAGACCCAGATAACCCACCGCCTCCCCGCGGTTGGTCTCGCCCTTCAGGCCGGTAAGATTCACCCGAGCGTCAGCCAACTCCAAGCAGTGGCCGCGGCGTTCGCCCACTCGTTCTGGTGGTCGTTCGCCGTCTCGCTGTTGGCGCTCATCCCCGCGGTGTTCTTACCGAATCGTGGCCTCGCGGCCCAACGATCCGCCCCGTCCCCCGCGGTCGACTCACAACCGGAAAGTTCGTTCTGACATGACCAAACCAGTACTCCAAGTAATCATCGGATCCACTCGTCCCGGACGGGCCGGCGCGGCGATCGCTACGTGGTTCTACGACCTCGCCGTGGCCGACGACCGGTTCGACGTCGAGCTCGTCGACCTCGCCGAGGTGAACCTGCCGATCTTTAATGAGCCGAACCACCCGATTCAGGGCAACTACGAGTTCGACCACACCAAACGGTGGTCCGCCACCGTATCGCGGGGCGACGCGTTCGTCTTCGTCGTGCCCGAGTACAACCACAGCTTCAACGCCGCGACGAAGAACGCGCTCGACTACCTCCACCACGAATGGCGCTATAAGCCCGTGGGCATCGTGAGTTACGGCGGAGCCGTAATGGGCACCCGATCCGCACAGCACCTCAAGCCGGTGTTCACCGCCCTCAAGCTCGTCCACGCGGGCGACGTCTCAATCCCGCTGGTCACCACGCCCGTGGTCGACGGAGTCTTTACCGGCAACGACGTGCTGGTTAATGCGTCGAAGAATCTCTTGAACGAACTCGACTTCCTCACGCCGGGCCTGAGCCAGCTTCGAGCCGCCCGGTAATCGTCAGCCTTCACTTACGGCGTGCCACGACGCGCACCCGGTGCGCACGCCAATGGCCGTGACGCCAACGAACGCAGTGCTCGCCAGAACCCCGTTCATCGCCAACCCGCGAGCCGAGGAAGTACGGCGTGGTAGCAGCGCGGAGTGAACGGCCACGGGACTCCTGGAGACCGACCCGCTCCAGGTTTCCTTTACCGTAGGCGCTCAACACACGTGGTCTGGTTGACCGGCGACGGTTCGACGAAGGATCACCACATCGCTTGTTTTGAGCCACACGGTGCAGTAACTTTGTGGCACAAAGTAAATAGGGGGACGTGATGCACCCAGAGGACGATCAACCAAACCTTGTACCCGAAGAGGGCGATGAGACGATTGATCCGCGAATCGCGGCGCAGTTGCTGACAGCGACAAACAAACGTGC
>JAKBCT010000025.1 GCA_021807655.1 Actinomycetes bacterium
TCTTGACGCCCCGCTCAGCCCGCCGCCTCTCGGCGACGAACCGGGGCCTGCTACCGGGCCTTCCGGCACTTACCCGGGTGGGACTTACACCCACTGGTCTGACGCAACTTTCAGGACGCACCACGCAGTGACTCTAAGACGCCCCGTCACCACGCGCAACGCGCAGCTCCAGACAGCTGCCGTGCTCGACCGCGACGAAGCGCGCGTTGCCGCCGTGACGCGCGGCGATGTCGGTGACGATCGCGAGTCCGAGCCCGGTGCCCCCCGACGCGCGCGCGCGCGCCGGGTCCGAGCGCACGAAGCGCTGGAAGTACCGCGCGCTCGTCGCGACGTCGATGCCCTCGCCGTCGTCGGCGATGCGTACGACGGCCTCGTCGTCGTCGTAGCCCGCTTCGAAGGTGAGCTGTTCGCGCGCGTAGCGCACCGCGTTGTCCACGACGTTTCGGATCATGCGCTTCAGAGTCGCGGGGTCACCCACCACCCTCGTCGGGGTCACCGCCGAGGTGTCGACGGAGAGCTCGGACATCGCTCGCACCCGCTGGGCTTCTTCATAGAGCAGGTCGTCGAGGTCGACGTCCACGTGGCGCAGTTCGATCTGGCCCTCGTCGTTGCGCGCCAGCCAGAAGAGGTCGTCGATCAACACGTCGAGGCGCCGGCCCTCGCGGGTGATCGTGTCGGCCACGCTCGCCCAGTCGGCCCGCTCGGGGACGTTGGTCGCCCGCTCGACGGTCGCGAGCAGCGTCGTCAGGGGGCTGCGCAGTTCGTGGCTGACGTTCGAGACGAACTCCTGTTGAAAGCGGTTGGCCGACTCGAGGCGGTCGAGCATCTCGTTGACGGTGTGCGCGAGTCGCGCGATCTCGTCGTCGCCGCCGGTCACCGGCACCCGCTCGGACAGGTCGCGCGCCGCGATGCGCTCGACGCGCCGGCGGATCGATTCGACCGGCGCGAGTGCGAGGCCGAGTCCGAGCCAGATCAACCCGCCGGCGAGCACGAGCAGCAGCGGGAAGGAGATCGCGACACTCGCGAGCAGCACGCCGACGCTGTGGGTGATCGAGGCGCCGTCGACGAAGCCGAAGATCAGGGCCGGACCGCGCGAAGTCGTGATCGACTGAACCGTCGACTGACTGAGGGCGGCCAGGATCGCGGCGTCGGCGCGCCCGGTGATCGCGACCGCCTCCAGTCCGGTGGTCGAGGCATTGTCGGGCCGCGCCCGGGCGAGTACGGGCTCGTTGGCGATCGCCGAGCTGGCGGCCCAGACCGCGTGGCCCCCGGGGTCGGTCACCTGGACGACCACGTCGCCCACCATCGGCAGCACGAGCAGCCCCGCGGGCAGCGACGTGCTCGCGAGACGCGTCTGAACCTGGGCCATCACCTGGGAGACCTGGCTCGTCGCGCTGTTGACGAGCGAGCGGTGCACGAGGTTCACGAGCGCGATGCCGGTGAATCCGAGCACCACCGCGATCGAGAGGACGAAGTACATCGTCAGGCGGGCGCGGATTGAGAGCGCGCGCCGGCGCATCAGTCCTCGCGAACGCGGTACCCCACGCCACGGACCGTGCGGATGATCGACGGTCGGTCGGGCAGGTCGATCTTGCGCCGCAGGTAGCCGATGTAGACCTCGACGATGTTCGGGTCGCCGTCGAAGTCCCCGCCCCACACGGCGGTGAGGATATCGCCCTTGTTGATCGCCTCGCTGCCGTGGCTGAGCAGGTACTCGAGCAGGGCGAACTCGCGCGGGGTGAGCGACACTGGTCGGTCGTGGGCGACGACCCGCCGACTCGCCGGGTCCAGTGAGACCGGCCCGACGACGAGCGGCTGGGGCCGCTCACGCTCATGACGGCGTAGCAGCGCGTTCACGCGCGCCAACAGAATGGACCACTCGAAGGGCTTGCGCAAGAAGTCGTCGGCGCCGACCTCGAGTCCCTCGACCTCGTCGAGCTCGCCGTCCTTGGCCGTGAGCATCAAGAGTGGCGTGTGCACGCCGGCGCTTCGCAGGTCCAGACAGACCGAGAACCCGTTGCGCTTGGGCAGCATGATGTCGAGCACGATCACGTCGTAGGCGCCGTCGCGCCCCTCGGCGAAACCCGACTCGCCGTCGTGGCGCTGGGTGACCGTGAAGCCCTCGTCGGTGAGCAGGTCCGCGAGCGCTTGGGCGAGGTCGTGATCGTCCTCGACGACGAGTATCCTGCGGCGGTCTTCACTCATTTCAAGTAGAGGTTACCGTCCGAACCCTCTATCACCGTGAGCTTGGCCAGGCCGTGGGGCGCGGGGCCCGAAATGACCTCGCCGTTGCCGACGAGGAACTGCGATCCGTGGCACGGACAGACGAGCAGGCGGCTCTGGGCGTAGTAGCCCACGGTGCAGCCGGCGTGCGGACAGACCGCGTCGTAGGCGTCAAAGACCCCCGCGCTCGGCTGGACGACGATGCCGGGGTCGCCGGTCGCGGGGATCGTGAAACTCGCCGCCGTGCCGACCGGCACGTCGCGCGCGCGCCCGAGCACGACCCCGAGGGCCGTGGGCGTCGCGCCGGGCGGCGCGTGCAGGGCGTTGGGGTTGACCGGGGCCGGCGCGCCACCGACCACGCGCCCGGCGACGGCGGCGACCGTGGCCCCGACGGCGACCGCCCCGCCGACGAGCACCGTGCTCGCCGTCGCGAGTACCACCGCGCGGCGCTCGACCGCGTCGCCGTCGCCACTCGGCGCGCGCGCCACGAGTACCGGACAGCGCGAGGAGTCACAGGCGTCGCCATCGAGCGCGGCGCAGCACCCCGCGTCGAAGTGACCGCAGAGCGCGCGCACGTCGTCAAAGGCGATCGCGACGACCTCGGGCGTGGGCCGGTGCGCCTCGGCGGCGACGCGCGCGTCGAGCACGCCGTGCAGCGAGAGCCGCGAGGAGCGTCCGGCGAGCGCGAGGGGCAGCCAGGCGGCGAGGAAGACCAGGTCGGCCCCCGTGTAGTACGGCGCCGCGTGGAAGCTCACCGTGAGAAAGAACAACAGCGAGAGCATGGCCCCGCCAATCGCGGCGGCGCGCTGCCAGAGCCCGATCAGTGTCGCCACCCCGACTGCGACCTCGACGACGGCAACCGTCGCGCCGATGGGGGTAGCGAGTCCTTCGAGGTGCACGACGAGCCCGCGCAGCGGGCTCACCCGGGCGGCCGCCACGAGTTGGGCGTGGATCGAGATCGGACTCACGCCGTTGAAGAAATTGGGGTTGGCGAGCTTCTGCAACCCGGCGTAGGTGAAGGTCGCCCCGAGGAACAATCGCAGGGGAACGAGCGCCCACTCCGAGAGCGCCACGGCGCGCGCCGGCGCGCGAAACAGCGCCCGCGGGCCCGGGGCGTGACGACTCGAGGGCGGCGTGTCGGACATGACTCATGGTGCCACAGCGCCCGCGCCGCGCGCACGCGGCCCTTATCCCCCGCGGTGGGCTCCGACCGACCACAATGGAGCCATGGTCCTCGCCTCGGTCGTCAGCTTCATCATCACCAAGATCCAGCACCTGCCCGGCGGACTCGTCTACGGCCTCGTAGCGCTACTCGTCTTTGGCGAGGCGGCCCTCTTCATCGGCTTCGTCCTGCCCGGGGAGACCTCGGTCATCGTCGCCGGGGTGGTGGCGAGCCGGGGCCACGTGAACATCGGGGTCCTCGTCGGCCTCGTCGTCGTCTCGGCGATCATCGGAGACTCGGTCGGTTACGAGGTCGGCAAGCGCTACGGGGACCGTCTCCTCGAGCTGCCGATGCTGCGAAAACGCCAGGCCGGCCTGCACCGCGCGCTCGCGGGGCTCGCCCAGCGCGGCCCCCTCTACGTCTTCCTCGGACGCTTCACGGCCTTCCTGCGCGCGGTGATGCCCGGCCTCGCCGGCCTGTCGGGGATGAAATACCGGCGATTCCTTCTCGCCAACGCCCTCGGGGGCATCGCCTGGGGCACGTCGTACTCGCTGCTCGGCTACTACGCGGGCGGGGCGCTCACGACGATCGAGACCTACTCGACGTGGCTCGGCGTGGTGCTGCTCGTGGCCATCGTGGGGGGCTTCCTCGGGATCCACCTGCTGCGCCGACGCCGCGACCTCGCGGTCGAGGCCGTCTGGGAGGCCGAGCACCCCGACGAGTCAGCGGAGCAGCCCGAGTAGCGCCGACGCCTCGGTCGGCACCCAACGCCCGTCGCGGCGCGAGACCAGTCCCGATCGCGCCGCCGTCGGGCCGGTCCCCGCGACGAGGCTGCGCAGGTGCAGCTCCCCAACGCCGTTAGACGCGATCGCCGCCGCCCCGGCGGGACTGGTCTCGAGCGTCATCTCGCGCCACGAGCCGCTCAGGCGCCGCGCGATCGCGTCGTCCTCGGCGAGGGCCGACACGATTCGCGCGAGGGCCGAGCGTGCGCTCGTCGCGTCCTGGTACGCGCGGCGGCGAAAGGGCGGGGCACTCGCCTCGATGAACCCGGCGTTCACCAGGTCCGCCGCGCGCGGGGCGATGATGATCTCGTGCGCGCTCGCGAGCGCTTGCGCGACGCGTCGCCCGTGGGCGATCGCCACGGGTTCCACCCAGGGCAACAGCCACGCCTCAAGACCGCTCCAGAGCGGCCACACCGCGTCAAAGAGCACCACGGTGACCGCGAGGCGAAGCGAACGCGCGTGGTCCACGACCGCCGCGTAGCGCGCGAGCGCCGCGTCATCGACCACGCCGCGGCGCGGCTCGACCCGGGTCCACTCGACGCTGAGGCGCACCCCGTCCAGTCCCAGCCCGGCCGCCGCGTCGAGCACGGCCTCGTACTCGTCGAAAATCCCAACCGGGTCGGGTCCGGACAGCCGACCGAGCGCGATCGAGGGGGCGTAGCACGTCGCTGGTCCCACGAGACCGTCGTAGCCGCCCTCGACGCCGTAGCCGTCGAGCGTGGCGAACAGGCGCGGACCGGTCACCGGCTCAGTCTTTCACGTCGCGTCCGAGCGACGATGTAGCGTCGTCGCCGTAGCCCGAGTGGGCGTCCAAGGAGGACCTATGGCCGACGAAATCGTGCGCGAACGACGTGGACACGTGTTACTGCTCACCATCAACCGACCTGAGGCGCGCAACGCCATCAACCGCGCGACGGCCCTCGCGCTCGAGGCCGCCCTCGACGAGGCCGAGACCGACGACGACGTCTGGGTGATCGTGCTCACCGGAGCCGGCGACAAGGCCTTCTCGGCCGGCATGGACTTAAAGGCCTTCGCCGCCGGGGAGGTCCCCTTCACCGACCACGGCTTCGCGGGCATCGCCAACCGGTTCCTCTCCAAGCCGATCATCGCGGCCGCGAACGGCGCCGCGCTCGCCGGTGGTTTTGAGATCATGATCAGCTGTGACATGGTGGTCGCGGCCGAACACGCGAAGTTCGGCATCCCCGAGGCGTCGCGCGGACTCATCGCCGGCGGCGGCGGCCTGATCCGTCTGGCCAAGCGCATCCCGATCACCGTCGCCAACGAGATGGCCCTCACGGCCGAGCCAATCGACGCGAATCGCGCCTACGAGCTCGGAATCGTGAACCGCGTCGTGGCCGCCGAGGAGCTCCTGGCCACCGCGATCGCCCTCGCCGAGCGGATCGCCGCCAACGCCCCGCTCGCCGTGCGAACCTCCAAGCGCGTCATGCACGAGGTGCGCGAGCTTCCCGAGGGCGCGGCCTGGGCGGTCAACAACGAGGCCTTCGGCGCCATCGGCGCGAGCGCCGACGCCCTCGAGGGCGCGGTCGCCTTTGCTGAGAAGCGCCCCCCGGTCTGGACGGGTCGCTAGGGCGTGCTCGCGGTCCTCAACCAGCCACAGCTCGCCGACGCGCTCAGCGTCACGCGCCTCACCCTGCACGTGCTCGCCGCGACGGTCTGGGTCGGGGGCCAGCTGGTCCTCGCCGGGCTCATCAAGACGGTGCGCGGCCTCGGCGCCGACGCCCCCAAGCGCGTCGCCGCGGCCTTCGGGCGACTGAGCTGGCCGGCCTACTGGCTGCTCATCGCGACGGGCGTGTGGAACTACCTCGCGATCAACCACGCGGCGGCGAGCACGTCGTGGAACGTCGTCTTCGGGGTGAAGATGGCCTGCGTGGCCGTCGCCGGGATCGGTAGCTACCGACACACCAAGGCCAGTACGCCGCGCGCGCGCGGCGTCTGGGCGGGGCTCGGTACGCTCGGCTCGATTCTCGCCCTCGTGCTCGGGGTCGCGATCGCCGGGTAGCCGCGAGCGCTCGCGGCCGAGAGGCTGCCACCGATCGCCAACGGGGTGTTCGTGGCGGAAGGTGAGCCGTCGCCGGGCCGCGATGGCCCCGGGGCGACGGACCTGGTCGAACCGCGTGGCGCCTCGTCACTGGTGGCGCGCGAGCTCGCTTACCGCGCTCGCGCGCAGGGCACTACGCTAAAGGAGAGCGAGTCAAAGGAGACGATCGTGTTTCTCGCTGAAATCTTTGGACCCGATCTGCTGATCGTGGTGATTGTGGTGGCCGTGCTCGTCTTTGGCGGATCGGCCATCCCGAAGCTGGCCCGGAACCTCGGTTCGGCCAAGACCGAGTTCGAAAAGGGCCTCAAGGCCGCCAAATCGACCGACGCCAAGGCGACCGACGTCACAGACGAGAAGACGACGGACACCAACTCCTGATTTGACGTCGTCGGTCAACGAGCCCGACCGAGCGACCTCGGCGGTCGCCCCAAAACTAAGGGCGTTCATACTTTCCGCTATGAGGCGCTAAAGAAGGCGTTAGTAGTCTTTCAACGTGGAATCACCCGCCCTGCCCCCCCAGGGTGCATCGACCCGCTCTCGCCGGTGGCAACGAGTTCGTCGGGCCGCTGTACTCCCGCTCGCCGCGCTCGCCCTCTCGGGGTGCACTGTGCCGAACTTCGGGGCGAACCAGGGTGACACGACCTCGTCGCGCTCCGTCTTTCACCTCTGGCAGGGCTTCTCAATCGGCGCCGCGATCATCGGGACCTTGGTCGTGGCCCTCATCGTCTGGGTGGTGTTTCGCTACCGGCGCCGCGGTGACGCGATCCCCAAGCAGAGCCAGTACCACATCCCCCTGGAACTGACCTACACGATCGTGCCGATCTTGATCGTCTTCGGCCTCTTCGCGGCGACGATGGTGGTCGAGAACAAGGAAGTCGCCAACCCCAAGACGAGCGTCACCATCGACGTGAACGCCTTCCAGTGGGGCTGGAAGTTCTCCTACCCGGGCTCCTCGGCGGTCGTCATCGGCCAGACCACCCAGAACCCGACGATGGTCATGCCGGTGAATACCAATGTCCACATCAACCTGACCTCGACCGACGTCGTGCACGGCTTCTACGTGAGAGCCTTCAACTTCTCGCGTTACGCCCTGCCGGGCGTCTTGAACCAGTTCACGCTGCGCGCGGTGAACACCGGTGACTTCTTCGGCCAGTGCACCCAGCTCTGCGGGCTCTATCACTCGCTCATGTACTTCAACGTGAAGGTCGTCTCGATGACCAAGTACCAGGCGTGGCTCGCCTCGTTCAACAACGCCTCGAGCGCGAGCGCGGCCTCGGCGTCCAACATCGCCCAGAGCCAGCAGACCTCGTCGATCGTGCCGTCCAAGCCCGACGTCAGCAACGGAGCCAAGTGATGGTTGACATCCTCGAACGCCCGACCGGCCACGACGTCCCCGAGCACGGGGGCCACGAGCACGACCACGGTCCCACGGGGATCCTGAAGTGGATCACCACCACCGACCACAAGGTCATCGGCCTCTCCTACACCGTGACCGCGGTCATCATGCTGGTGATCGGCGGCGCCTTCGCCGAGATCATCCGGGCCCAGCTGGCGAGCCCCAACGGCACGCTGGTCTCGCTCGCTCAGTACAACGAGCTCTTCACGATGCACGGCTCGGTGATGATCTACCTCTTCGCGGGTCCCTTCGCCTTCGGCGCGCTCGCCAACATCATCGTGCCGATTCAGATCGGCGCGCCCGACATGGCCTACCCGAGGCTGAACGCCCTCTCGTACTGGCTCTACCTGACCGGCGCGATCACCATGCTGTCGGGCTTCTTCACCGCGGGGGGCGCCGCCAACTTCGGCTGGGTCGCCTACGCGCCGCTGTCGAACTCCATCAACACCCCCGGCGCCGGCGCCGACCTGTGGATCGGCGGGCTGCTGCTCACGGGCTTCTCGGCGATCTTCACCGGGGTCAACCTGGTGGCCACGATCTTCTACCTGCGCGCGCCGGGCATGACGATGTTCCGCATGCCGATCTTCACCTGGAACATGCTCGTCACCGCGATCCTGATCCTGCTCGCCTTCCCGGTGCTGACCGCCGGACTGATCATGCTCTACGCCGACCGGCACTTCGGCACGCACATCTTCTCGGTGGCCGGCGGGGGCGTGCCCGTGCTCTGGCAGCACATCTTCTGGTTCTGGGGCCACCCCGAGGTCTATATCCTCGCCCTGCCGTTCTTTGGCATGGTGACCGAGATCCTCGCGGTCTTCTCGCGCAAGCCCGTCTTTGGCTACAAGGGGATGGTCTTTGCCACCCTGTCTATCGCCGCGCTGTCGCTCGGGGTGTGGGCCCACCACATGTTCACCACCGGCGTCGTGCTCTTGCCGTTCTTCTCGATCATGAGCCTCTTGATCGCGGTGCCCACCGGCATCAAGATCTTCAACTGGATCGGCACGATGTGGCGAGGGGAGATATGGTTCTCCACGGCCATGCTGATGGCGATCGGCTTCGTCGTCACGTTCCTCATCGGGGGCCTCACCGGGATCTACCTCGCCAGTCCCCCGCTCGACTTCTTCACCCACGACACCTACTTCGTGGTCGCCCACTTCCACTCGGTCGTGATGGCCCTGGTGCTCGCGGGAATGGCCGGGCTCTACTACTGGGGCCCGAAGTTCACGGGCTACCTGCTCGATGAGCGAATCGGCAAGATCCAGTTCTGGTTCCTCTTCATCGGCACCCAGGTCTTCACCCTGCCGATGTACCTCCTCGGACTACGCGGGATGCCCCGGCGCGTGGCGATCTACCCCCACGATCCGCAGTGGAAGTTCTTGAACGACGTCTCGAGCGTCGGGGCCATCCTCGTCGGGGTCTCGACGGTGCTCTTCGTCGTGAACGTCGTCGTGAGCTGGAAGAAACACCCCGCCGGGGACAACCCGTGGGACGGCCAGACCCTCGAGTGGTTCACGACCTCGCCCCCGCCCCACCACAACTTCTACCGGCTGCCGATCATCCGCTCGGAGCGTCCGACGTGGGACTACAACCACCCCGAGCACCGCGCGATCGCCCACGCGCCCGCCGCCAAGGCGCCAGCGGAGTCCCCGCGATGAAGATCGAGGCCAAGATCCTGCTCAGCCTCGGCCTGTTCTTCGGGTTAATGGTCGCGGTCTACTGGAACTGGGGCCACGAGAACGCCGGCTCGGTGATGATGTTCGCCGGCATGCTGCTCGGCTTCCTGCCCGGCGCCTACTACTACTGGTGGAGCCGGCGCATGGCCCCGCGCGCCGAGGATGACCCCAACGCGACCCAGGCCCAGGGCGCGGGCGTGGTCGGGGCCTTCCCCGGCACCTCGATCTGGCCCTTCACGCTCGGCATGGGCTCGTTCTTCACCGTGCTCGCCCTCGTCTTTGGAATCTGGCTGCTGGTGCCCGGACTCGCCCTGATCACCTGGGCGCTCTTCGGCGGCGTCGCCGAGAGCCGCCGCGGCGGCAAGGTCTAACGAGTCCGCTGCCGAGCGGCGTTACCCTTCTAGGGTGCTCGCCCACTGGACCCGCTCGGTTGTCCGCTGGCGCTACCTCGTCCTCGTGGCCTGGCTGGTCGCCGCGCTCGCGGGCCTCGTCGGCTTTCACCAGCTCGGCGCCCGCCTGACCACCTCGCTCGCGGTCCCCGGATCGGCGTCGGCGCGCGCCGACGCGATCCTGATCGACCACTTCGGCGAGAACATCGAGGGGGCGCTCACCGTCGTCGTGCCCGACCTGCACTCGGTCAACGCCGATCACCGCGCCGAGAGACGTCTTTCGCGCGCGCTCGCGCGCGTGCCGTCGGTGCACGTCGTCGAGCAACAAGCGATCAGCGGACTGCTGCTCAGCGACCTCGACTCGCGCGACAGCCTCGCCCAGGCGACCCGCACCGTCACCGCCCTGCGGGCGTCACTGGCGCGCGCGGGACTCGCCAGCGCGCTGGTGACCGGACCGGCCGCCCTCCAGTCCGACGTCACCCCGATCCTGCGCGGCGACCTCGCGCGCGGGGAGCTGCTCGCGCTCGCGTTCGCGCTCGCGCTGCTCATCGGGGTCCTCGGGTTCAGTCTCGCGGTGCTGATCCCCTTCGTCGTCGCCGGCGCGACGACGGCGGTCGCGCTCGGGGTGGTCGACCTGCTCGCGGGTCACCTGTTGATGGTGCTCTACGTGCCCAACGTGGTCGCGCTGATCGGTCTCGGACTCGCGATCGACTACTCGCTCTTGATCGTTCACCGGTTCCGCGGCGAGCTGGCGAACGGAACCGAGACCGAGGCGCTCGCGCGCACCATGTCGAGCGCCGGACGCACCGTCGTCATCTCGGGACTCGTGGTCGCGGTCGGACTCGCCACGATGCTGGTCGTGCCCGTGCCGCTCGTGCGCTCACTCGGCGCGGCCGGACTCGTGGTCCCCCTCGTCGCGCTCGCGTCGGCTGTCACGCTCCAGCCGGCCCTCTTGTCGGTCGTCGGTCGGCGCGGCGTCGCGAGCCGTGGGCGGGCCGGTCTGCTCGAACCCACCGACCCCGCGACGGGACTCTTCTCGCGAGTGACCCGTTT
>JAKBCT010000026.1 GCA_021807655.1 Actinomycetes bacterium
CGATGTTCGCGCGCTTCGACATGGGCGCAGCCGCCCGGGCCGAGCTCGCCGAGTGTCCAGGTCACGGCGAGCGCTTCGTCGTGGTCTCGCGAACCGTTCCAGGCTTTAAGGATCTCGCGGTGGCCGCCCTAAACCTGATTCAACGTGATGGCTGCTCAATCGTGGTGGCGCTGGGCATGCCCGGCAAGGCACCCATTGATAAGCAGTGCGCCCACGAAGCCGCACTTGGCATCATGCAGGCTCAACTGCTGAGCGCCACCCCCATCCTCGAAGTCTTTGTCCACGAGGATGAGGCCGATGACCCGGCCGTTTTGGCCTCGGTCTTCGAAAATCGCTCGCGACGGCACGCCCGCAACGCGTACTGGATGCTTTTTGAGCCCGAGCAGCTCGCCCGACGGGCCGGTCAAGGCGTGCGCCAGGGTTTCGCGGACGCCGGTCCGCTCACCACGACGTAGCGGGGCCCCCGAGCTCGTCCACGGGCTTCACTATGCTCGCCAAGGTCAGTACGTTCCGAGGAGGATCCATGCCCGAAGCCGTCATCGTCGCAACTGGCCGTACGCCGATCGGTCGCGCCTTCAAGGGATCCCTGGTCGACCTGCGTCCGGACGACCTCGCCGCGCTCGTCGTGCGCGAAGTGCTCGCCAAGGTTCCCCAACTCGATCCCGCGACGATCGACGACCTCATGCTCGGTTGCGGCCAACCGGCCGGCGAGTCCGGTTTTAACATCGCTCGAGTCGTTGCCGTACTGGCGGGGCTCGACGCGGTACCCGGGGTCACGGTCAACCGTTACTGCTCGTCGTCGCTCCAGACCATCCGTATGGCGGCGCACGCGATCCGCGCCGGCGAGGGCGACATCTTCATCGCCGCCGGTGTCGAGACCGTCTCGCGATTCCCCAACGGCGCCTCGGACATCGCCAAGGCGATGAACCCGCTCTTCGACGCCGCCGTGGCGCGAAGTGCGGCGCGGTCCGCCGCGGCCGGCGAGCCGTGGTCCGCGGCCGCGGGATTGCCCGACGTCTACATCGCCATGGGCCAAACGGCGGAGAACGTCGCGGAATTTGAACACGTCTCGCGAGCCGAGATGGACGAGTTCGCGTTACGCAGCCAGGAGTTGGCCGTCGCCAGCCAGCGCAACGGCTTCTTCGAACGTGAGATAGTCCCGGTGACGCTACCTGACGGTCGCGTCGTGGCCACCGACGACGGCCCCCGTCCCGAGACGACCAGGGAGAAGTTGGCCAGTCTCCCACCGGTCTTCCGTGAGGGGGGCACGGTGACCGCGGGCAACGCGTGTCCCCTCAACGATGGCGCCGCCGCCGTGATCGTCATGAGCGATACCCGGGCCCAACAACTCGGTGTCAGGCCACTCGCGCGCATCGTGTCAAGCGGCGTGACGGCACTGAACCCCGAGATCATGGGCCTCGGGCCAGTCGAATCGAGCCGCCAGGCGCTGGCGCGCGCCGGCCTGACGATCGATGACATCGACCTCGTCGAGATCAATGAGGCCTTCGCCGCCCAGGTGATTCCCAGCGCGAAGCACCTGGGCGTCGCGTGGGACAAGCTCAACGTCAACGGTGGTGCCATCGCGCTCGGCCACCCCTTCGGCATGACCGGCGCTCGGATCATGACGACGCTGCTCAACGGTCTCGAGGACCGTGACCAGCGTTACGGACTCGAGACGATGTGCGTCGGTGGTGGTCAGGGCATGGCCATGATCGTCGAGCGGCTCGCCTAGGTAGCGGGCCCGGTCACGCGCGCCTCGGGACTCGCGACGTAGGCGGCGTGCTCGTCGTCGGTGGCCAGTCGCGCTTCATCGGCCAGCAGCACCGGTATCGAGCCGCGCACTTCGTAGACGACGCGTCGACGCGGGTTGTACAACACGGCGTCGTTCGCGAGGTAGAGCAACGGCCCGTGATCGACCGGGTCTTCCAGCAGTTCCAGCAGAAATGGCTCGAGGGTCATTGGGCCTCCTTGATCATGGCGATAACCTCCTCGACGCCTCGCGCGCACGACTCGGGATCTCGCGCTTCGACGTTGACGCGCAGCAGCGGTTCGGTGTTCGAGGCACGCACGTTGAACCACCAGGAGCCAAAATCCGCACTGAGCCCATCGAGTTCATCCACGACCACGCCGTCGGCGCGCAACCGAGTGGAAATAGTCGCCACCGTCGCCGCCGGGTCGGCGACCTCGGTATTGTGCTCCCCCGACGATGCGTAACGGCGAAAGGGCGCCTGGACCTGCGACAGTGGCCGGTTCGAGGCACTGAGCAGCTCGAGCACGATCATCGCGGTAATGATGCCCGAATCGGCGAAGTAGTTGTCTCGGTAGTAGTAGTGACCCGAGTGCTCGCCACCGAAGACGGCGTTGGTCTGCGCCATGACTTGCTTAATGTAACTGTGGCCGACGCGGGTTCGCACACCCACGCCACCGTGTTCGGCGATGACCTCGGGCACGGCCTTGGAGCAGATCACGTTGTAGAGCACTGTCGAGCCGGGATATCGGTCCAGCAGCGCCGCCGCCACCATCGCGGTCGTCGTTGAACCGCTCATCGGCGTGCCCCGCTCATCCACCACGAAGACTCGATCGGCGTCGCCGTCGAAGGCGAGTCCGAGGTCCGCTCCCGTTGCCTGGACCCGACGCTGCAGATCGACGAGGTTGGCCGCGTTCAAGGGGTCGGCGGGATGGTTGGGAAAGGTTCCGTCAAGTTCCGCGTAGAGCACCTCGAAGTCCACCGGTAGACCCGAAAAGACTCGCGGCGCCACCAGACCACCCATGCCGTTGGCGGCGTCGGCGACGATGCGTAGTGGGCGCAGTTTCGTCGTGTCGATAAAGGAGTGCACGTGATCGACCCAGGCCGCCCACAGATCGGCCTCGACCAGGCTCGCGCGCGGACGACCGACGTGACCGAGTCGGGCTTGCGCGGCGAGTTCGATCTCGACCAAACCCGACTGCGCGCCCACCGGACGAGCGCCGGCGAGGCAGAGCTTGATGCCGTTGTACTGGGCCGGATTGTGGGACGCCGTGAACATCGCCCCGGGCGCGTCGAGGTAACCCGACGCGAAATACAGGAGATCCGTCGAGGCGAGGCCGAGGTCTACCACCGCAACGCCCTCGGCTCGCACGCCGTCGGCGAAGGCCGCCGACAGCGAGACGCCCGAGGGTCGCATGTCGCGAGCCAGCACGAGCCGCTCGCTGCGGCAGTACTCGGCGAAGGCCGAGCCGATTGCCCGGGCCGCGCCCTCGTCCAACTGGTCCGGATACGTGCCGCGCACGTCGTAGGCCTTGAAGATTGCGCCAGTGTCCACCGAATCCGATGCTAATCGCGAGGCACCAGCCGCCTAGTTGGCTGGTGTGGCCCGTCGCCGACTACGCCGCCGGCGCCACGCCAGCCACGCCACGACGAGGCCGAGGCCAACGGTGACGTCGGTCGTGTCGTTGCCAACGGTGACCGAGGGAGTCGAACCGTAACTCAGGCGCACGTCGTGGCTCGTTGGGATGACGACCATGAGATTCGGACTGACCCGGTAGGGACCCGTTGCCCCGCTGGCGTGCCAGCGTGGATAGTACGAGATCTTTACCAGGGTTGGGACACCGAGCGTGTTGACGTGAAACGAGATGGCCTGGGTCTCGACGACGACGTGGCTGACGATCTCAGCTGGGAGGTGGGTAGTGGCGCGAATGGCGGAGATCGTGGTCGCGCGCGGCCACGATGGCGGTCCGCTGTCGGCGGCGAGCACCGACCAGTCCGATCCACGCAGCCACCACGCCGTGTTGGCGTGCAGCCACGCGACGCGACTCGACAGCCCGTCAACCACGTTCGGTGGCGTTGACAGCCCTTGAACTAACGGACTGTTCTTGACCATATAGATACGCCACCGCACGCCCGGCGCCGGCCACGCTTTGGTTTGGGCAATGAATCGAAGCGACGGGTCGGCGTTCGCCTCCGCGACCGCCATTGGTGAAAAGGCGATGTAGTAGCGAACGCCGAGCATCTGCAGATGCGTTACGCCCTCGGAGACGTTGAGGGGCCCATACGGCAGTCCGACCTGCGGATTGCTGGGTTGGCTGCTCAATTCGGCCTGGTCGAGGAAGTGGTACGGCGTCGTCGCCGACGATTCGAAGAAGAGCCCCTCCATGGAGTCGACGCAGTTGTTCGTCCAGTACGGCAGGAGCATCAGCGCCATCGTGGTGCCAAATCGGCTCTCACTCGGTGAGTACTCCCACATCGCCCGACCACAGCCGTAGCGAGCTCCCACGCGGGCCATGGTCGTCATCAGGTCGTGGTACTCGGGCCACGCAGCCTTGCCTTGATAGCCCGAATAGTTCCACTGGGCCCAACTGGACACCTGATTACCCGATGTCGACAGCCCGAGCAACGAGGCCGACGCCGGCACGACGCCGGGAACCGTAGACGCGAGGCCGAGCACACCAACGATCAACGTCGCGGTGACGGCCCGCCGCCCCCGTAGTCGGGCGACCTCGGCGACGTCTCTGGCTTCGAAGCGAACGGCGAATGATTGATCGTCGCGTTGGGTCCCGGCGACAACGACATCGCGGGGCGGTGCGTGCAGCGGCGCGGGGGAAGCGTCCCCCGGCGGATCGTCCGACGGGGTAACGACGCGGGCGTCGTGGGTTCGAACGTGGCGCGACCATCGCGCGAGCGGATACCCGACGAGCCACCCCGCGCTCAGGTGGATCATGATGAACCAGAACGGTACGAGCCGCTCGTTCCAGATGACTCCCTGGGGATCGAGGACGAAGGCGAGCAGCGACACCGCGCACAGGCTCACGAGCACCATGCCCAGACGGTCGCGCACCGCGAGGGCCACGACGAAGGCCACCGCGGCCATCACGATGACCCAGCGGTCACCGGCTGGCCCCCCGGCCGCGGTGTACCAGCCGAGGGTCGAAAAGATCGCGTGGAGACTCGACACGTTGTCATTGGTGTAGCCCATCGAATTGGTCAACTGTTGGCTGAACGCGAAGGGCAGGAGCCACCACGCCGTCAAGCCAAACGTCAAGAGTCCCGCCCCCAAGGCGAAGCGAAATGGTCGCGCTACGTCACCTCGATCGACGGGGCTGTAGGGATCGCCGATGCCGCGGCGCGCCAGGGTCTCGAAAATAACCATGACGCCGACGGCCCCGACAACGAAGAAGAACGGCAGCACGTGCGCGAAAAGGGTGAGTGACAGGACCACCGCGGCGAGCCAGTAGCCCCGTCCGGTGCGCATACCGCGCGCGAAGAGTCCGATCGCGACTAACGCCAGCGCCAGGGAGAGCGAGAACGCGTATTCACCGGCCATGGTGGAAAAGAGGTTGCCGCCGTCAATCGTGAACGACGCGTCAAAGAGAAAGGGCAACGTGGCCGCGGCCAGCGCCGCGGGAACCGGGCGCGGCGCCCGAAAGAGACGTCCCAGCACGTACGCACCGACCGGCATCAGTACGGACCCGAGGATCGTCGCCAACTTGAAGGCGACCGCGGCGTTGACGACGTAGCTCGCCCAGGTCGCCAGGATGTCCGGCAGCACGAAGTAGTACGTGTACGCCGGCATGCCAGCGAACCAGCCCGGGTACCAGGGCGTTAGGTCGAAGGGGTGACCAGTGCTTCGCAGGTACGCCGGCAACGCGAGGTGGGCACCGGTGTCCCCGCCGGTTATCGTGCTCGTTGAAACGATGAGACTGGGGTGCATCGCCCAGATCGTGACGAGGATCACCGCACCAACGACGGCGGCGTCGAGCAGCTGACCGGCCGTGAGTCGACGCATCAGTGGATTCGTTGCGCGACGACCGAAACCATCGCGACGGCGTTGAAGGACAGGTGGGTCAGCGCACTCGGTGCCAAGCGATGGGTGCGCCACGCGACGAGGGCGAGAACGACCCCCAGGGCGGCGAGTCCAACGAACTGCGCCGGTTCGCCGTGGGCGCCCGCGAAGACCACGGCGCTGAGCACCACGGCGGCGGGCACAACAAATCGGTGAGCGACCGAAGAACCCAGTTCCGCGAGCCCCCGAAAGATCACACCGCGGAAGAACCACTCCTCGACGACGGGGGCACCGACGGTGGTCGCCAGGGCGAGCAGGACGAACCCCGCACCGCTGGTGGCGCCAAAGAGCTTGGTCACCGGACGGTTGAAGTCGTGGAGGTGAAACGGACGATACGCCAGCGCGATCGCGAACTGGGCCACGACGCCGAGCACCACGTATCGCCAGTCGCCCACGCGCAGTCGCCACTGGTGGGGCCACGGCCGCAGCCCGCCCACTCGCGTCGCGCCGATGATGGCCAGCACGAAACCGCACCAGAGTCCCGTGAGACTGAGGATGCCGGCCCACCACGGGTCGCGTGCCGCTGAGGCGAGGGCCGTGAAACCACCGGGGTAGTTGGTGGCCGTGGCGACGGCGGCGACGAGGATGGACGCGCCAAGCTCGCCGACCACGAACCCGACGGCGCCGGCGAGCAACACGTAGCCCGGTCGAACGTTCGACTCGCCATCGAGCACTTCTTCCACAGGGTCCAACGCTAACCTTCTTCCACGCCGACGCGTGCGAGCCCAACGTCGCACGGGGCCCCTAGATTGGAAGGGTGAGTACAGCGCCGAACGACAAGCCCGGATTCAAGAAATTGCTGCCTTCGGGCGAGCGGCCGATGGCGCCGGAGTCGCGGCGGCGGGTCTTTACCATCGCCATCATCGCCTTCATCGTTGGGTTGCTCTTCATTCCGTCGCTTTTCCAGAGCAAGACCGTCAAGACCATCTCGTACTCGGCGCTCTTGGGTGACGTGAAGAACCAAAAAGTGGTGTCGGCCACCGTCGACAACGCCAATGGCGTCATCTCGGGTCAGTTGAGCGATGGCACCAACTACACGGCCAACGGACCGGCGCCCGCGATCTCCAGTGAGATCGACACGCTCAAGTCCAACAACGTAACCGTGACCTTCTCGAACCCATCGAGTTTCGCCTCGACGTTCCTGCCCTACCTCATCTGGATCTTGATATTCGCCGGCTTCATGATCTTCGCCGGGCGCCAAGCGCGAGGGCAGATGAACGGCATGATGGCCGTTGGTCGCTCCAAGGCCAAGCAGTTCAACCAAGACAAGCCGAAGATTACCTTCGCCGACGTCGCGGGCTATCTGGGCGTCAAGCAGGAAATCAGTGAGGTGGTCGACTTCCTCAAGAATCCGGGGCGGTTTCGTGACATCGGCGCCATGATCCCCAAGGGCATGCTGCTCGTGGGACCGCCGGGCACCGGCAAAACGATGCTCGCGCGAGCGGTGGCCGGCGAAGCGGGCGTTCCGTTCTTCTCGGTCTCGGGTTCGGACTTCATGGAGATGTTCGTCGGCGTCGGCGCGAGCCGCGTGCGCGACCTCTTTAACACCGCGCGCAAGCAGGCGCCGGCGATCGTCTTCATCGACGAGATCGACTCGATCGGGCGCAAGCGAGGCGCCGGGGTCGGCGGTGGCCACGACGAGCGCGAGCAGACGCTGAACCAGATGCTGAGCGAGATGGATGGCTTCGACCCCACCGAGGGCGTCGTCGTCATTGCCGCGACCAACCGGCCCGACGTGCTCGACCCGGCGCTGCTGCGTCCGGGTCGCTTCGATCGTCAGATCGTTGTGCCCCTGCCCGACCTGGAAGAGCGCATTCCCATCCTCGAAGTGCACGCCAAGGGTAAACCACTGGACGCCAGTGTGGACCTCACCATGGTCGCGCGCGGTACGCCGGGCATGAGTGGGGCGGACCTCGCCAACCTCGTGAACGAGTCGGCGTTGCACGCCGTTCGGCGCCATTCGACGACGATCGCCATGGAGGACTTCGAGTCCGCGCGTGACCGGGTCATGATGGGTCAAGAGCGCGACACCATGGTGCTGCACGAAGAGGAGCGCGAGCGCATCGCCTTCCACGAGAGCGGCCACGCCCTGCTCGCCTACGTACTCGACAAAACCGACCCCCTGCACAAGATCACGATCATTCCGCGCGGCATGGCCCTCGGCGTGACGATGACGCTGCCCGAGGAAGACCGCCACATCATGTCGCGTCAGCATCTCGAAGACTCGCTCTGCATGCGCATGGGTGGTCGCGTGGCCGAGCTGCTCGTCTACGGCGACCTATCGACCGGTGCGGCCGACGACCTCCAGCGCAATACGGACCTCGCTCGACGAATGGTCCGCGAGTGGGGTATGTCCAAGGAAATTGGCCCGATGGCCTGGGGATCGAACAACCAGGTGTTCCTCGGCGAGGACCTGATGCACACCCGCGACTACTCGGACCACACGTCCCAGATGATTGACGATGAGGTCGAGCGGATCCTGCGCGAGCAAGAGGCTCGCGCTATTGAAGTGCTGACGCTCCACCGTCGCGGTCTGGAGGCCCTGACTCGAGCCCTGCTGGAGCACGAGACCATCGACGGGTTGGAGGCCGCTCGGCTCATCGACGAGGCGCACGGTGAGCCGGTGCACACCCGCGCAACCAAGACGGTTAGCTCACTTTCCGGGCCCGCTGCCTCGCCGGCCGTGCCCGTCGAGGCGCCCGAGCCGACGGCGCCCGAGGTTCCCGTTGCCGCGACGGCCGAAGCCGCGGCCGCGCCGGCGTGGAAACCGCCGACGCTACCCGCCGTATAACGGCGCGAACATCACGACGCCGGCGGGTCGCGTGGGCAGGGTCGCCGCGACGATCAGGTCCGGCCGCAGCGATTCGATCACGACGCTGCGACCACGGAACGCCCCAACGAGCGGGCGCAGGCTGACGGTGGCTCCCACCGCCACGCTCAACGTCCGCGGTGGTGCCTTGGACCCGATGACGCTCACCGCTATCGTCAAGGGTCGAGTCCCGGCGTTCGTGGCGCTCACCGCGTCGAAACCTCGCCCCGCAAAATCACTGACCAGGTAGACGCTCGCCGGCGGATTGGGCGCCGACAGCCCCACGCCACTCGACGTACCAGTGACCAGCCCCGCCACGATGGCCGCACTGGCGCTGACGCGGACCACGGCGTAGCCGTGCGCCGGTACCGCCGAATTCGGCGTGACGGTGATGACCCCGGTGGTGTACGGCGCCACGGTGATGGTCTCGGGCGCCGGGTGAAACGGTGCCAACCCGATGGTTGCCGTCACCGTCGCCGTCGAGGCGGACGGGTTGGCCACGCGCACCTGGGCGATGGCCCCATTCGACGTCGTCACTTGGGGAAACCACGTCACCGTCGTTGGACCGGCCGAACCGGGCGAGAACGTCGTCACCAACCCCGACTCTTGGACCGCCGTGACCACCACCGCACTGCGCAGCACCCTCACGTGCACGCCGATGTTCGCCACGTCGATCGCCGGTGCGTTGAGATTGAGCGCCACAACGTCGTGCGCACCGATCGAAATCCCCTGAAACGACGCCGGCGCTGCGAAGCCCGACGGTGTGAAGAGCGTCACGTTGGTGACGGCCGTCGTCGCCGAAGGGTTGTACAGCACGACGTACGCCCGCGCCCCCACGGTGGTGCTGAGTCCCGAGGCGTACCAGTTGGTGTAGCCAGCGTCCACGCACGGCACCGACGCCGTTCCCGACTCGTTGAGCACGTCGGCGACCACGCCGCCCCCGTTGGTGACCGCGCTCACGCCGTACCAGTGTCCGGGACCGGTGGGCGTCACCGACGTCGTCGCGTGAGCGGCCAGCACGATCGAGCGCACCTTGCTCAACGCGCCGTTGGCGTCGACGCGCACGCCGAGTGTCCGGGGGTGATCGGCCGTGTTGAAAAAGACCACCCGACCGGCCGGCGAGCCCGACGCCCCGAGACCGGCGCAGTAGAGTGCCGCGGACTCGACGTTCGATGTGGTCGACAGACTCGCGAGCTCGCCAGCCTGGTTGGACGTCTTGGCGAGGTTCGCGGCGATGGCCGTGGCGGCGAGGACCGCGAGCAGCGCGAGGTTGAGCGGACGA
>JAKBCT010000004.1 GCA_021807655.1 Actinomycetes bacterium
TGCGCTCGCCCACCGCGGCGACGACCGCCGCCCCCATGGCCGAGTCCGCGATCGCCGCGAGAAATCCGCCCTGCACGACCCCGGCGGGATTCAAGAACCGTTCGTCGATCCGGGCGCGCCACACGCTCGAGGCTCCGTCGGCACTCGCGACGCGCGTCAAGCCCAGGGTCAGGTCGCAGTTGGGCGGAATCTGGAGCATGGACTCAGGGTATCGGGCACCGAGCGGGCGCTGGAAAGTTAGGTACTGTTCTAGCCATGGTCGACCACTTATTTACCGGCGCAACCGAACTTGAAGGTCGCGCAATTCGCGAGATTATGGCGTTGGCCATGGACGCCCCGGCCCAGGCCAAGTCGGGCCACAGCGGAACGGCGATGGCGCTGTCCCCGCTCGGGGTGACCCTGTTCTCTCGGCTCATGCGTCACGACCCGACGGATGCGCAGTGGTCGGACCGCGACCGGTTCATCTTGAGTTGCGGTCACGCGTCGATTTTGCAGTACGGACTCGCCCGGGCCTTCGGCTACGACCTCGACGACGAGGACCTGCGGGGCTTTCGCCAACCTCACTCGCGCACGCCCGGTCACCCCGAACGCGGCGTCTCGCCGACCGTCGAGGTCACCACCGGACCGCTCGGTCAAGGCATCGCCAACGGCGTCGGCATGGCGATCGCCGAACGAATCCTGCGCGCCGACTTCGGTGATGACCTCGTCAATCACCGTACCTGGGTGATCGCCGGTGACGGGTGCCTCGAGGAAGGGATCAGCCACGAAGCGGCGTCGCTCGCCGGCTCACTGGGCCTGGACCGGCTGACGGTCTTCTACGACGACAACCACATCACGATCGACGGCCCGACCGAACTGGCGATGCGCGACGATGCGGCCGCGCGGTTCCGCGCCTACGGCTGGCACGTGATCGAGCTCGGCGAACGCGCCAATGACCTCGACGCGCTCGAAGCGGCGGGCGTGAGCGCCATCGCCGAGACCGAACGACCCACACTGGTGATCATTCGCTCCCATATCGGTTTTCCGTCCCCGACGATGATGGACCGACGCGAGGCGCACGGCTCGCCCTTCAGCGCCGAGGCCATTTCCCAAGTGAAGGCGATCCTCGGGGTTGACGACCTCGCGTTCCACGTGGACCCTGATCTGCCCTCGGCGCTGGTGGAGGCCCTCGCGGAACGCCGCGCCCAGCACACGCGATGGGAAGCGGCGATGGTCGCGGCTGGGGATCGTGGATCGCGGCTGCGCCGTCAATACGACACCAACGGCGCCCTCGGCGAACGGGTGCCGGTCGACTACTTCCCCAGCGGGAGCCGCGTCGCCACGCGAAAGGCGATGCAGCGAGCGATGGACACCTGGGCGTCGCACACACCGGGCCTGACGGCCGGATCGGCCGACCTCACGGACAATACGGGCGTGGTGCTCGGAAGTGAGCCCCAGGGAGCGACCCACCCCGGTGGTCGCCAGATTCACTACGGCGTACGTGAGTTTGCGATGGGGGCCGTGCTCGTCGGTCAGGCGGCCCACGGCGGCATTCGCCCCGTCGGTTCGACGTTCTTCGTCTTCAGTGACTACGCCCGTCCGGCGATTCGCCTCGCCGCACTGAGCCGGGTCAGCACGCTGTTCGTCTTCACCCACGACTCGGTCGGCGTCGGCGAGGACGGACCGACCCACCAGCCCATTGAACACCTCATGGCGCTTCGCGCGATGCCCCACCTGCACGTCGTGCGGCCGTCGGACGCCAACGAGACCCTGGACCTCATCGAGGCGTACCTGAGCGACGACAACCCACCCGCCACGGCCCTCGTACTCTCGCGCCAGGACGTCAGCGTCTTCAGCGAGGATGACCGCCGGGCTTCGCGCGCCGGTGCGGCGAGCGGCGGCTACGTCGTGCGAGAGGCCGATGACGCCGTGTTCACCCTGGTCGCTACGGGTTCAGAGGTCTCGGCCGCACTCGAGGCGTGCGATCTGCTCGCGTCCGAGGGGGTCGTCACGCGCGTGGTCGCCCTGCCGTGTTGGACCTGTTTCGAGGAGCAGCCCCGCGAGTACCGCGACGCGGTGCTGCGTCGAGCGACGCCGTCGGTCTCGCTCGAAGCGGGCGCGACCCTCGGCTGGGCGCGCTACGTCGATCACGCGATCGGTATCGACTCCTTTGGTATCTCGGCACCCGGTGACTACGTCCTGGACTATTTCAACATCAGCGCACAGCGCTTGGTCGACCACGTTCGTGAATGGTTAGGAGCCTCGTCGTGACCCGCTTAGACGACCTGTACAACGACGTCGGCCAGAGTCCCTGGATCGACAACATCCGACGCGACTGGCTGGACGACGGGACCCTCGCGGGTTACGTGGCCGAGGGCGTTCGCGGGGTGACCTCCAACCCGTCGATCTTCGCCAAGGCGCTCGCGACCTCGAGCGCGTACGACGAGCGCATCGCGGGACTCGCGAGCGACGACCCCGAGACGGTGTTCGAACACCTCGCGGTCGCGGACGTGCGCGACGCCTGCGACGTACTGGCTGGAGTCCACGAGGCCTCCCGGGCCGACTTCGCCGCCGGGCGGCGGCGCTACCTCGATGGCTTCGTCTCCCTGGAGGTCTCGCCGCGACTCGCCCACGACACCCAGGCGACCATCGCCGCCGCGCGTCGGCTGGCCGCCGCCGTCGGCCGAGCGAACGTCATGATCAAGATCCCGGCCACCCGAGCCGGCCTCGAAGCGATCAGCACGGTTCTCGGCGACGGCATCAACGTAAACGTCACCCTGATCTTCTCCATCGAGCGTTACCTCGAGGTCATGGACGCGTGGGCGAGCGGGATCGAACGCGCCATCGAACACGGCCACGACGTCTCGAGCGTCTCGAGCGTCGCGTCGTTCTTCGTGTCTCGACTCGACGTCGCGGTTGACCAACTCCTCGCGCCAGAAGACCCCCGGCGCGGGTCCGTCGCCGTGGCGCAGGTCGCGCGGGCCTACGCGTCGTACCAGGACGTGGTCGGTGCCGCGCGAGTGCAGGGACTCCTCGCGCGCGGCGCGCAGGTGCAACGGCCGCTCTGGGCGTCGACGTCGACCAAGAACCCCGCGTACGACGAGTTGCTGTACGTCGACTCGATCGCCGCCGACGAGACGGTGAACACGATGCCCGACGCGACCCTGGCCGCCGCGTTGGCGCGGGGGTCCTACGGTGATTCGATACTGCGAGACGGCGAACGGATTGGCGCCGCCCTCGCCACCCTGGACGCACTCGGCTCGAGCGTCGATCTCGCGGAGGTCACCCAACGCCTCGAGGACGAAGGCGTCGCCGCGTTCATCGCTTCCTACGACGAACTGCTCGCGACCGTGCGTACGAAGTTGGTGCCGGGTTCCTCGTGAGCCTTTCGACACGGCGGGTCCACCGAGCGCAGCGCGCCGTAGTGGCGCCAGTAGGATGCACCCATGACGAAGCAATCCCGCGTTGGCGTCGTGTCAGACCTGGTCAACGCGACCGCCAGTGACCTGGCGCCCGCGGCGGTCGACCTGGCGAGACGGGCCCATGGCGCCGTGGTCACGTACTCGCCCAAGGTCTTCATCCCGCTGACGAAACTGTGCCGCGACCGGTGTGGCTACTGCACGTTCGCCCAGGCGCCCGCGCACGTGAGCGCCCCGTATCTGTCGCTCGACGAAGTGATGGCGATCGCCGAGGAGGGCCGCGACGCCGGCTGCAGCGAAGCGCTCTTCACCCTCGGCGAACGGCCCGAGCTGCGATACGACGAGGCGGCGCGCTGGCTCGCCGCCCGGGGGTATCGTTCGACGGTCGACTACCTCGCCACCGCGGCGCAGATGGTGCTCGACGGCACGGGTCTGCTGCCCCACATCAACGCGGGCGCCCTCTATCGCCACGAACTGGATCAACTGCGCGCCTCGTCGGTGTCCCAGGGCATGATGCTCGAGTCGCTCGCCACCCTCGATGCCCACCGGCTATCGCCCGACAAGGACCCCCAGCGGCGCTTGGACACCCTGCGACTCGCGGGTGAGTTGCGCATCCCGTTCACAACCGGATTGCTCGTGGGCATCGGCGAGTCTCGCGCCGAGCGGATCGAGGCGCTCGAGGCGATCCGAACCTCGCACCTCGAGTTCGGTCACGTCCAAGAGGTCATCATCCAGAACTTCCTGCCCAAGGCGCGCACGGCCATGGCGCACGAGCCCCCGGCGAGTGACGAGGAGTTCCACTGGACGATCGCCGTCGCGCGGCTGCTGCTGCCCGACGACATCCACCTCCAGGCCCCACCGAACCTCAGTGACGAACCGGCCGGGCTCTTGGACTACGGCATCGACGACTTCGGCGGGATCTCGCCGGTCACGATCGATCACGTGAATCCCGAACGCGCGTGGCCGGCCGTCGGGATTCTTCGCCGACAGGTCGAACTGCGCGGACTGCACCTGGTCCCTCGGCTCGCGATCTACCCCGCGCACCTCGGTCGCCACGAGGAGTTCGTCCACGACCACGTGCGTCCCTTCGTGCTGGCGAGCGCCGACGCCACGGGACTCGCCCGCGACGACGCGTGGGCCTCGGGCGCCGATACGCCCCCACCCGAGGCCCCGGTCTCGCGCGTACACACCTCGGCGGTCGAGGAGATCCTCGCGCGCTACGAACCCGGTTACGCCTTCGAACACGGTGAGTTGGTCTCGCTGTTCAACGCCCGCGGCGGTGACTTCAACGCGATCGTCGAACTCGCCGATGACGTTCGGCGCCAACTGGTGGGCGACGAGATCACCTACGTCGTGAACCGAAACATCAACTACACGAACGTCTGCACGTTCAAGTGCCGCTTCTGCGCCTTCTCCAAGGGACCGCTCTCACTCAATCTGCGCGGTGAGCCCTACCTACTCGGACTCGACGAGATCGCCGAGCGCGTTCGCGAGGCCGAAGAGCGCGGCGCTACCGAGGTCTGTCTCCAGGGCGGCATCCACCCGAACTTCGACGGCAACTACTACCTCGACGTCGTGCGCGCGGTGCACGACGCGTCGCCCACGATGCACATCCATGCCTTTAGCGCCCTCGAGGTCTTCGAGGGCGCGCGGCGAAACGCCGAGGACCTCGAGACGTATTTGGCCCGCCTGCGCGACGCGGGTCTAAAGACCCTGCCCGGCACCGCGGCGGAGATCCTCGACGACGACGTGCGCGCGATCCTGTGCCCCGACAAGTTGAACACCCAACAGTGGCTCGACGTGCACCGCGCGGCCCACCACGTGGGACTGCACTCGAACATCACGATCATGTTCGGCGCCGTCGAGGGTGCCGCAGCGTGGGCGACGCACCTGATGGTGACGCGCGAGCTGCAACTGGAAACGGGAGGCTTCACCGAATTCGTCCCCCTGCCGTTTGTCCACATGGCGACGCCCCTCTTCCTGCGCGGTCGCGCACGAAAGGGCCCGACGTTCCGAGAGGCGGTCCTCATCCACGCGGTGGGACGCCTGCACTACGCGACCCTGATCGACAACATTCAGGTGAGCTGGGTCAAGATGGGCATCGACGGCGTACGACGAGTGCTCGGTGCGGGCGCGAACGACCTCGGAGGGACACTCATGGACGAGAACATCTCGCGCGCGGCCGGCGCGGTGCACGGCCAGGAGCTCGACGTGGCGCACCTGCACGAGTTGGTCGCCCCCCTGGGTCGACCCTTGATCCAGCGCAGCACGCTCTACCAGGCACTGTGACCGATCCGGCCGTTGAGGCATTCCTCCAAGAGAGCGGGTTGATCGGCGTCGCCGACGCCGCCGAGTTGTCCCGCGTGCGCGAGCTGCTCGAGGACGTGTCGTCGCTCGTCCAGTCCGGTCACGACGTTCGAGACCTGCGCGTGGCCGCCACCGCGATGCGAGAACTGCTGGATGCGGCGCGGATGTTCTCGCCGTGGCGCGATCGACCAAAGCTCACTGTCTTCGGCTCGGCGCGCACCGCGCCCACGTCGCGCCTCTACGCGATGGCGCGCTCGCTCAGCGAGCGCATGGCCGCGCGTGGGTGGATGACCGTTTCGGGCGCCGGACCCGGGATCATGGAGGCGGCGGCCGAGGGAGCCGGACTCGACGAGACGCTCGGGGTCAACATCGCGCTGCCCTTCGAGCAGAGCTCGAACCCCTACGTCGACGCCGAGAGTCGACTGGTGGAGATGAAGTACTTCTTCACGCGCAAGGTCGCCCTGACCAAGGAGTCGCTGGCCTTCGTATTCTTCCCCGGCGGACTCGGGACGATGGACGAGGTCTTCGAGATCCTCACGCTGCTGCACACCGGCAAGGGTGGTCCGGCGCCGGTGGTGCTCGTGGACACGGCCGAGGGGACCTACTGGGAGTCGTGGCTGCGATTCATCGACGAGTCCGTCATCGCCGCCGGCTACCTCGACGCCGACGCGGCGGCGCTGTTCAAACTCTGTCACTCGCTCGACGAGGTGCAGCGCGAGATCGACCACTTCTACGCGAACTTCATCGACTTCAGCGTGCACGAGGGTCGGGGCCGGATCGGGTTGCGTCGGCCGCTGTCGCTCGAGAACCTCGCGGCGCTGGGGCGTCGCGTGCCCCAACTGGCCCTCGGCGACGGCTATCGCTTCGAGGCCGACGCGCTGACCTTCGACTTCGACGGGCGACGCTACGTCGAACTGCGCCACCTGATCGACGCCGTCAACGACCTCGACTAGTCCGTCGAGACACCGCGCAGGATCGCCTCGGCCTTCTGCAGGCTGCGACGGGCGCGCGCGAGTTGGCGCTCGACGTCGCGCGCCGCGTCGTCGGCGCCGTCACGCAGCTGGGCCCGTACGGCGTCAAAGACGGCGTCGCTGACGCGCTGCTCCAGGGAGGCCACCTCGTCGGCGAGGTCCGAGAACGACGTCACGACGCGAGGGTCTCGACGTCCAACTCGCCGGCGGCGTACTGCGCGCGCAGCACCTTCTTGTCGAACTTGCCGACGCTCGTCTTGGGGATGGATTCGATGAAGGTCCAGTGCTCGGGCAGCCACCACTTCGCCACCCGTTCGGCGAGGAAGTCGCGCAGCTCGATCGCGCTCGCGCTGGCGCCGGGCCGCAGCACGACGCAGCACAGCGGACGCTCCTGCCACTTGTCGTCGGGCACCGCGATGACCGCGGCCTCAAAGACGGCCGGGTGGGCCATAACGGTACCTTCGAGCTCCACCGAACTAATCCACTCGCCGCCGGACTTGATCACGTCCTTCGTGCGGTCACTGATGACCATGAAGCCCTCGTGGTCGAGGGTGCCGATGTCGCCGGTGCGCAGCCAGCCGTCGTGGAATCGTTCGGGCGCGTCCACGCCGTAGTACGAACCGGTGACCCACGGACCGCGGATCTCGAACTCGCCCACGGTCTGGCCGTCCTTGGGCAGTACCGACCCGTCGTCGTCGGTGATGCGCATCTCCACCCCGGCGACGACGCGACCGGCCTTCGCTCGATACTCGATCTCCTGCTCGGGAGGCGTGCCGGCCGGTGGGATCGAGACCGCCGCCAGCGGGCTCGTCTCGGTCATCCCCCACCCCTGGACCATGTTGCGCCCGTAGCGGTCGCGGAACGTCTCGATCATCGTGCGCGGCACCGCCGAGCCGCCGGCGAGGATGCCTCGCAACGAGGAGAAGTCGGCGTCGGCGTCGTTCTCCGCGGCGCGCAACACGTCGTTCCAGACGGTCGGCACACCGAGGGAGATCGTGGGTCGCAGTTCGCGGATCATCTTGACGATGGGTTCTCCCTGCAGAAACATCTGGGGCATGATCAACTCGGTACCGGCGAAGAAGGCGGTGTAGACGGCCCCCCAGGCGTTGACGTGGAACATCGGCACGATGAGCAGGCACCGGTCCTTCTCACTCAGCGCGATCGAGTTCGCGCTCGTCGAGGCCAGTGAGTGCAGCCAGATCGACCGGTGCGAGTAGACGACGCCCTTGGGGTTGCCGGTCGTGCCCGAGGTGTAACACATGATCGCCGCGGAGCGCTCCTCGAGGTCGGGCCAGACGAAGCCCGGCGACTCGGCCCCGATGAACTGCTCGTAGTCGATCGTCTCGCCGAGCACGCCGCTCTCGTCGGGTCCGTTGACGATGATGTGCTTGACCGTGGGGATCTGGTCTCGCACCTTGGCCAGGAGTGGGATCAGGGTGTGGTCGATGATGATGACCTGGTCCTGGGCGTGATTGATCACGAAGGCGAGTTGTTCGGGGAAGAGCCGGATATTGAGGGTGTGCAGCACCGCACCCATCGCCGGGACCGCGAAATAGGCCTCCATGTGGACCTGGTTGTTCCACATGAATGTGGCGACTCGATCGCCGTCGCCGATGCCGAGCCGACGAAGCGCGGCGGCGAGGCGTTCGGCACGCTCGGTGACCGTGGCGAAGGTCGCCTCTTGCACGCCGGTGGCGGTGACGGTGTACACGGTCTTACTGGCGTAGATCCACTCGCCGTGTTCGAGAATGCCCCGAATCAGAAGTGGTCCTTCTTGCATCGTGCTTTGCATGGCGTCTCCGTTCCTCTGGGTCGATGCTACAAAGTTCGACCGTCGCGCGTCACCACGAGGTTCGATACGGCTCAACGGGCGCGGGAAGCGAGGCCCTGCCCATCAGGTAGGCGTCGAGCGCCGATGCGGCGCTGCGCCCCTCGGCGATGGCCCAGACGATCAGGCTCTGGCCGCGCACGGCGTCGCCGCAGGCGAAGACCGGCGCGTCACCGTGGATCGGCGTGCGCCACGCGTTATCCACCACCAGCGTCGCGCGCGCCGTCGTCACGGCCGGGTCGTCCAGGCCCAGGGCGGCCAGGTCGGGCCCCGTGAAGCCCGCGGCGATCAGAACCAGGTCGGCCGCGACGGTCTCGGACTCGCCGGTGCCGTGGTGGCGCAGGACCGCGGAGGAGACGTTCGTGTCGCCGAGGAATTCGACGGTCTCGGTGGCGAAGACCCGCTCGCCCCCCTCGGCGTGCGCCGACGTGGTCTTAAAGAGTCGAGGCATCGTCGGCCAGGGCTGGTCGGGCGGACGCTGCTCGGGCGGGCGCTCGAGGATCTCGATCTGGGTGACCGAACGCGCGCCTTGACGATGGGCGGTGCCCAGGCAGTCCGCCCCGGTGTCGCCGCCGCCGAGGATCAGGACGTCTTTGTCGCGAGCGTCGATCGGGCTGTCCGCAGCCGACGCGACCGCCCGGTTCGCCGCCTCGAGGTAGGTCATCGCGGGCATGACGCCGTCGAGGTGGGCTCCGGGCACCGGGATCAGGCGCGGCGTCGTCGAGCCGACGGCGAGCAGGACCGCGTCGTAGTGCTGCTGGAGCACGTCGAGCGGCGTCCCCGCCGGTCCGATGGTGACCGAGGTGACGAAGTTGACCCCCGCGTCGCGCATCGCATCGAGGCGACGGTCGAGCACCGACTTCTCGAGCTTGAAGGCGGGGATGCCGTAGCGCAGTAGTCCGCCGATCGCGTCGGCGCGCTCGTAGACGGTCACGGCGTGCCCGGCGCCGCGCAGCTGGGCCGCCGCGGCGAGCCCCGCCGGACCCGACCCGACGATCGCCACCCGGTGACCGCTCTCGTGAGTCGGGACGCGCTGCACGGGCAGTCCGCGGGCGAAGGCGTGTTCGGCGACCTCGTGCTCGACGCGTTCGATGGTGACCGCCTCGTCGCCGACGGCGAGCACGCAGGCCGACTCACAGGGGGCGGGACAGAGCCGACCGGTGAATTCAGGGAAGTTGTTGGTGGCGAAGAGTTGGGCGGCCGCGACGTCCCAGCGCTCGCGGTAGACGGCGTCGTTGAAGACGGGGATCCGATTACCGAGCGGGCACCCCTGGGTGCAGAACGGGATGCCGCAGTCCATACAGCGTGAGGCCTGCACGGCGATCTCGTCGTCGCGCTGGGCCTCGTAGACCTCGCGCCAGTCGCGCAGGCGTACCTCGACGGGCCGATAGCTGGGACCCCGCCGGGGGAACTCGAGGAACCCGGTCGGCTTACCCATTGCGCTGCTCGTCTCTCGCGCGCTGGTACTCCGAGGTCTCGATTCGAACGAAGTCCATCCGGGCGACCCGCCACGTCTCGAGCAGCGTCGCGGCCACCGGGGACTCCGTTTCGCGCTGGTAGCGCTCGAGCAGGTCGCGCAGCGTCGACTCGTCTTCGAACTCGAGGGGTTCGACTTCGTACACCCCGGCGCTCAGCACGTCATAGACGCGCCGCTGCGGGTCGTAGAGGTAGATCGTGCCACCGGACATCCCCGCCGCGAGGTTCTTGCCGACGCCACCGAGGATCGCCACCACGCCACCGGTCATGTACTCGCCGGCGTGGTCCCCCGTCCCCTCGACGACGATGGTCGCCCCCGAGTTTCGCACCCCGCAGCGCTCGCCCACGACCCCGCTCACGAACAGGTCGCCCGAGGTCGCGCCGTAGCCGATCACGTTGCCCGCGATGATGTTCTCGTGGCGCTCGAACACTGACTCGTCGGGTGGTTGGACGATGATGCGCCCGCCCGAGAGGCCCTTGCCCACGTAGTCGTTGCAGTCGCCCCGCAGGCGAATCGTGAGTCCACGGGGCAAGAAGGCGCCCAGGCTCTGGCCGGCCGAACCCTCGAGGCGCAGCGTGATGGTGTCCTCGGGAAGCGTCTCGGCCCCCAGCAGACGCGTGATCGCGCTGCCGGTCAGGGTGCCGACCGTCCGATTCACGTTCTCGATCCGGCCTTCGTAGGTAAAGGAGGTGCGGCCGCGCGCCGCGTCGAGCGCCGCGTCGAAGAATTTCCAATCGAGCGCGTCGGCGAGGCCGTGGTCCTGCTGTACGCGCTGATGGCGCTGATCCTCGGGTGCCGCACGCAACAGCGCCGCGAGGTCGACGCCACGCTGGGCGGCCGCGGGCTCGTCGACGACCAGGTGCGAGGGGTCGCCGATCAGTTCGTCCAGACTGCGCAGCCCCAGGTGGCTCAGGTATTCGCGGACCTCGTTCGCGATGAATTCGAAGAAGTGCTCGACGAATTCGGGCTGGCCGGTGAAGCGTTCGCGCAGGGCGGGATTCTGGGTGGCGATCCCCACGGGGCACGTGTCGAGGTGGCAGACCCGCATCATCACGCAACCCGACACGACCAACGGCGCGGTCGCGAAACCGAACTCCTCGGCGCCCAGCATGGCAGCGATCACGACGTCGCGGCCCGTCTTTAACTGTCCGTCGACCTGTAGTACCACCCGACTGCGCAGGCCGTTCGCGGCGAGGGTCTGGTGGGCCTCGGCGAGTCCGATCTCCCAGGGCGTGCCGGCGTGCTTTAACGACGTGAGCGGCGCCGCACCGGTGCCGCCGTCGTGGCCCGAGATCAACACGACGTCGGCGTGCGCCTTCGCGACGCCCGCGGCGATCGTGCCCACGCCCTGTTCACTGACGAGCTTGACGTGGATCCGAGCCTGGTCGTTCGCGTTCTTCAGGTCGTAGATCAGCTGGGCGAGGTCCTCGATCGAGTAGATGTCGTGGTGGGGCGGCGGTGAGATGAGCCCGACACCCGGTGTCGAGTGCCGCGTCGCGGCGATCCAGGGGTAGACCTTGGAGCCGGGTAGCTGGCCCCCCTCGCCCGGCTTGGCGCCCTGGGCCATCTTGATCTGGAGGTCGTCGGCGTTCACCAGGTACCGGCTCGTCACGCCGAATCGGCCCGAGGCGACCTGCTTGATGGCCGAGCGTCGGTTCTGGCGTGGATCGCTCGTGTCGAAGCGGTCCTCGTCCTCGCCCCCCTCGCCGGTGTTGGACTTCGCCCCGAGCCGGTTCATGGCGATCGCGAGCGTGGTGTGCGCCTCTTCACTGATCGAGCCGTAGGACATCGCGCCGGTCGAGAAGCGCCGAACGATCGAGGACACGCTCTCCACCTCGTCAAGGGGCGTGGGGGTGGGCGCCGGTCGAAGGTCGAGCAGTGATCGTAACGTCAGGCGCCCTCGCGTCTGGTCGTCCACGAGCGCCGTGTACTCCTTGAACAGGTCGTAGCGTCCCTCGCGCGTGGCGTGTTGGAGCTTTTGGACCGTGTGGGGGTTGAACAGGTGCAGTTCGCCGTCGCGGCGCCACTGGTACTCCCCGGCGTTGGCGAGGGGCACGAGGACGGACTCACCTGCGTAGGCCGCGCGGTGCCAGGTGAGCAGGTCCTTCGCGATCCGGTCGATCCCGGTGCCCCCGATGCGCGAGACGAATCCCGGGAAGTAGTCCGCGAGCAGCGCCTCGTCGAGGCCGACCGACTCGAAGAGTTGCGAACCCACGTAGCTCGCGACGGTGCTGACCCCCATCTTGGACATGACCTTTACCAGGCCCTTGGTGAGCGCCTTGGCGTACTGGTACCTCGCCTCGTAGGGGGCGCGGTTCTCGATGTCCCCGCGCTCCACCAGCGCGTCGATCGTCTCGTAGGCGAGGTACGGACAGACCGCGGACGCGCCGAAACCCACGAGCAGCGCGACGTGGTGCACCTCGCGTACGTCACCGGCCTCGAGGATCAGCGCCGCGCGGGTGCGAAGGTGCTCGTCGACGAGACGGTGGTGGACCGCCGAGACCAGCAACAGGCTCGGGATCGCGGCGTGGGTCGCGCTGGTGTTACGGTCCGAGAGAATCACGAGGTTCGCCCCGGCGCGCACCGCGTCTACCGTCTCGTCGGCGATGCGCTGGATCGCCGCGGCGAGTCGCTCGCCGTCCCTCGCCGCCCCCTCGACGGGGAACAGTCCGTCGAGCGCGATGGGAGCGAATCCACTGACGTGGTCGCTTTCGTTGACGTAGCGCAGCTTCGCGAGGTCCTCGATGCTGAGTACGGGAGACGGCAGCACGATCTGATGACAGTGCGCCGCTGACTCGCTCAGCAGGTTGTCCTCCCCACCGATGGTCACGCGCGTGGAGGTGACCAACTCCTCGCGGATCGCGTCGAGCGGTGGGTTGGTCACCTGCGCGAAGAGCTGGCTGAAGTAGTCAAAGATCGACCGTGGTCGCCCGGAGAGGACCGGCAGGGCGCTGTCAGAGCCCATCGAGCCGATGGGCTCTTCGCCGACCTGGGCCATGTGTCGCATGATGAGGCGCAGGTCCTCGTCGCTGTAGCCGAAGTTGCGCTGGCGCTGGCGCACCGAGGCGTAACTGGGCAGCAGCATGGGCCGTGCGTCGAGGTCCTCGAGGGAGACCTGTTGTTCGTTCAGCCACGCGCCGTAGGGCGCGCGGCTCGCGAGGTCAGCCTTGACCTCGCCGTCGTCGACGATCCGGCCCTTGGCCAAGTCCACGAGGAAGACCCGGCCGGGCTGGAGGCGGCCCTTTCGAATGACCGACTTCGGATCGATCGGGAGCACGCCGACCTCGCTGGCGAAGATGACCCGGTCGTCGTCGGTCACCCAGTAGCGCGCGGGTCGCAGTCCGTTGCGGTCGAGCACGGCGCCCACGACGGTTCCGTCGCAGAACGTGATCGACGCGGGGCCGTCCCACGGCTCCATCAGCGCCGCGTGGTAGCGGTAGAAGTCGCGGCGCTGCTCGTCCATGGCCGTCGAACGCTCCCACGCCTCGGGGATCATCATCAAGATGGCGTGGGGCAACGTGCGCCCGCCCCTCACCAAGAGCTCGACGACCTCGTCAAAGCTCGCCGAGTCGCTCATCGACTCGGTGATGATGGGCGTGAGTTCGGACAGGTCAACGGGCAGGGTCGGAGCGCGCAGGGTCGTCTCGCGCGCGTGGATCCAGTTTCGGTTCCCCCGGATCGTATTGATCTCACCGTTGTGGGCGATGTAACGGAACGGTTGGGCGAGCTCCCAGCGCGGCAGGGTGTTGGTGGAGAAGCGACTGTGCACGACCGCGACCGCCGAAGACAGTTCGGGGTTTGTCAGGTCGGCGAAGTAGCGGCGAAGCTGGGGGGCGCTCAGCATGCCCTTGTAGATCAGCACGCTCGCCGAGCACGAGGAGGCGTAGACGCCTCCGGCGTGTTCGACGAGGCGCCGGAGGCAGAACAGGGCGTCGTCGAGTTCGCGCGTGGACATCGCCTGCACGCCCGTCAGCAGCTGCATCGCGAAGGCCGGTTCGCTCGCCGCCGACGTCGCACCCAGGATCGAGGAGTTCACGGGGACGTCGCGCCAGGCGAGACCGCGCAGGCCGGCGCGCGCGGCCGCGTCGGCGACGTCGCGACGCACGTCGTTCGGGTCACGCGTACGGTCGATCATCCAGTGGGCGATCCCGTACTCACCAACGGGTGGCACGAGGTCGCCGAACCACGAGCGCACAACCGCGTCGGGGATCTGGATGAGGATGCCGGCGCCGTCACCCGAATCGGGGTCCGCTCCCGTCGCGCCTCGGTGCTCGAGGTTCTCGAGGATCGTGAGGGCGTCGCGCACCGTCTGGTGGCTCGGTGAACGTGTGAGGTCCGCGATCATCCCGACGCCGCAGGCGTCGTGCTCGAAGAAGGGGTCGTAGAGGGTTCTTGTCATAGCGTCACCGAACGGGGCAGCGCTGACCCGCCGCCACTATATCGAATTTCGGACTCGTGACCGCGACCTACGCTGAAGGGGTGGCACACGAACATCCCTCACTCGTGGTCGTTGGCGCGGGCATCATCGGACTCGCCACGGCCTTTCGACTGGCGCGACGCGGTCACGCGGTCACCCTCTTCGATCCCGATCCGGCCAAGGGCGCGACGTACGCCGCGGCCGGGATGATCGCTCCGACGGCCGAGATCGCCCCCGGCGAGGAGGCGAACTACCGCTTCCAACGCGGTGCGATCGACGCGTGGCGCGAGATGGCTCGCGAGATCGCTGCGATCACGCACCGCGAGGTGGCGATCGTCCAGACCGGCACGCTGATCGTCGGCTGGGACGCGAGCGACCGACGTCTGATCGACCAATTCCGTTCCGTCGCCACCGAGTTCGGTGCGCCCATGCGCGCGCTCGATCGTCGTGATGAACCCGAGCCCTTCGAGGGCCTCTCCACGCGTATCACCGAGGGGCTGCTGATGGCCGACGACGGCTGGCTCGACCCCGACGACGCGGTCCAATCCCTCATGGAGGCGAACGAGACCCTCGGCGTGCGCCTCGTGCGCGAGCGGGTGCTTCGCGCGAGCAGCAACGCGAGCGGCGTCGAGGTCGAGACCGACTCGGGCCTCACCCGCGCCGACTACGGCATCGTCGCGACCGGCGCGCAGGGACTGCCGGGCGGCCTCACGGTCCCCAAATCGCCGACGGTGCGCCCCGTGCGCGGCGTGACCGTGCGCGTTTCGAGTCTCGATCGCAGTTCGCTGCCCACCGTTCGGGCCTACGTGCGCGGCCGCGCGTTCTACATGGTCAGTCGGCCGGGTGGGTACTGCGTGCTCGGTGCCACGGCCGAGGAGAAGCCCCAGCCGCTCGTCGAGGTCGGCGAGCTCCAGCGCCTGCTGCGCGACGGGCTAGACATCGTGCCCGAACTCGAAGCGGCTCCCCTCCTCGAGATCCGCAACGGCCTTCGCCCAGCGACGACGGACCTGCGCCCGTTCTTCGTCGCGCTCAGCGAACCGGGGTGGTCGTGGTCGTCGGGTCACTACCGTCACGGGGTCACCCTCGCGCCGCTCGCGGCCCAGGACGCCCTGGACGCCATCACGCCGTCGTGATCACGGTCAACGGTGCCGCTCACGACCTCGCGGGTAGATCGGTGCGTGCCGTGCTCACGGCGCTGTCCATCAGTGACCGCGGCGTCGCCGTCGCGATCGACGGGGACGTCGTGAGTAAGAGTCAGTGGGATGCAACAACAGTCCAAGACGGGGCGGTCGTCGAAGTGGTGACGGCCGTCGCCGGCGGATAGGAGAAGGATGTCCAACGTCGAACTACTCAACGCACTCGATGAGCGGATTCTCGAGGCGCTCCGGGCCAAGGCGACCGGGGAGACCATCGCGTTCCTCTTCGAGGCGAGGGCCTGGCTCACCAATCCCGACCAAGCACACGGCGCTCATCGCCAATCGGCCTAGGGTCGAACGGCTATCATGGAACGCTCACGGGCTGTGGCTTAGTTTGGTCTAGAGCGCTCGGCTGGGGGCCGAGAGATCGGGAGTTCAAATCTCCCCAGCCCGACCACGACCCCGTCGACGGCCGACCTCAGCGGCAGCGTTGGCGGCGACGGAACGTCACGCACGTACTGCGACGAAGTAGGGATCACGCATCGTCACGTTTTACGATTCGGCGCCTATTCGGCGTGATTGCGCAGCGTGCCGAGTCCGGCGATCGTCGTCACGACGCGGTCACCCGAGCGCAGGAAGACCGGTGGCTTCTGGCCCTGGCCCACCCCGTGCGGACTACCGGTGAAGATCAGGTCACCGGGCCGCAGCTCACAGACCGACGAGACGTACGAGACGATCTCGGGCACGTGAAAGACCATGTCGTGGGTCGTCGAGTCCTGGAAGGTCACGTCGTTCACGTGGCACACGATCTCGAGGTCGTTGGGGTCGGGCACCTCGTCGCGCGTCGTGATCCACGGGCCGACGGGGGCGAAGTTTCGGTGTGACTTGCCGAGGCTGAACTGAGCCGGCGACCCGGCCATCTGGAGGTCACGATCGCTCACGTCTTGACCAACGCAGTAGCCGGCGAGGGCGTCGAGCGCGGCGTCGGTCGTGATATCGCGCCCGCCTCGTCCGACGACGAGCACCAGCTCGGCCTCCCAGTCGGTGCGCGGCGAGACGATCGGGAACGACGCGTTCGCACCCGCGAGGCACGACGCGAACTTCGCGAAGATCATGGGCTGGGGCGGCGGCGTGAGGCCCATCTCCGCGGCGTGGGTGCGGTAGTTGAGTCCGACGGCGAAGATCTGACTCGGCGCTTCGACCACGGGCCCGAGGCGACGACTCGCTTCGAGCTCATCGCGTTCGATCGCTTCGGTGGGGGTCGGCGCCTCGTCGGCGAACCACGAAGTCAACTCGTCGATTCGTCCGAGAAGCTCGCGCGTTGACGAGGCGAAGCGTCCGTTCGAGGCCCGTGCGATGTCTACGAAACCCGTTTCGAGGACGATCACCGCACGGCCATCAACGTTCGCTATTCGCACGAGTCTCCCTACCGGTCAATTTCGTTCGGACCAGTCTACCGAGGCTCGCCCCGGTGCAAAGTTCGCTGACCCGCGCCGGTAGATTGAGGGCCGTTACGAATGAAGGATGTCGCGTGTCTGAATTATTTTCTCCTCTCACGATCGGTCGTTGCACCGTGAAGAACCGCGCGTGGGTGAGCCCGATGTGTCAGTACTCCGCCACGGACGGCGTGGTCGGTGACTGGCACCGCGTGCACCTCGGCGCCTTCGCCACGGGCGGGGCCGGCCTGATCATGGCCGAAGCCACCGCGGTCGAGCCGGCGGGTCGGATATCGCTGAGCTGCCCCGGACTCTGGAACGACGCGCAGGCCGCGGCGTGGCGGCCGGTGGTGGACTTCGCCCACGACTACGGCGCGGTGATCGGTATCCAGTTGGCGCACGCGGGGCGCAAGGGCTCGACCCTCGCGCCGTGGGCCGACCACGCCCACGCGCGCCTCGACGAGGGCGGGTGGCAGACGGTCGCCCCGTCCGCGATCGCCTTCGAGGGCTATCCCGAACCCCGCGCGCTCGACACGAGCGAGATCGAAGGCCTCGTCGAGTCCTTCGCCGCGGCCGCCAGCCGCGCGATGGCGGCGGGCTTCGACCTGGTCGAGATCCACGCCGCGCACGGTTACCTCCTCCACGAGTTCCTCTCGCCGTTGTCGAACCATCGCGACGACCACTACGGCGGCTCCTTTGAGAACCGGACCCGGTTCTTGCTCGAGGTGGTCGAGGCCGTGCGCGCTCGCCTGTCGGGTGCTCCCCTATTCGTGCGGGTGTCGGCAACGGACTGGACCGAGGGCGGCTGGGACCTCGCCCAGACGGTCACCCTCGCCCACACCTTACGCGAGCGGGGGGTGGAACTCGTCGATGCGTCCTCGGGCGGCAACGTGGCCGGCGCGCACATCCCGGTCGCCCCGGGCTACCAGGTGCCCTTCGCCGAGGCCATTCGCCGCGAGGCCGGCGTGGCCACGAGCGCCGTGGGCCTGATCACCGATCCCCTGCAGGCCGAGGAGATCATCCGTGACGGGCGCGCGGACGCGGTGATGCTCGCGCGCGCGTACCTACGCAACCCCCGCTGGGCGCTCAACGCCGCCGAGAGTCTGGGCGAGGTCATCGAGTGGCCGGCCCAGTTGGACCGGGCCCGCACGCTACGCCACGGTTAGCGTTTCTCGGATGCCGGCTTGGTAGGCTCTGCTACTAGAGGCTGGTTTGGACACTGGCGTTCGTCTGGATACTGGGCGAAAGAGGTAGTTCTCAGAGAGGGTGATTCCAGCCGCAGGTTGGAAACGTCATGGACAAGAAGAGTCCCTCCGTCCTTCGTCATCTCGCCGACGTCCAGCCTGAGCTCTGGTGGCTCGACTCGGACCCGTTGGAACCGGCGTCACATTCGGCGCTCATCGGTGAGGTTGGCGCGGACCTGTGCGTCGTCGGTGGTGGCTACACCGGACTATGGACGGCGCTGTTAGCCAAAGAGCGCGACCCCGATCGCAAGGTCGTCGTGGTCGAGCAGTACGAGACCGGCGCCGGCGCGTCGGGGCGCAACGGTGGTTTCTGCTCGGCGTCGCTGACGCACGGCTTTAACAACGGCATGCGTCGCTTCGCCGATGAGATGGCGGTCATCGAGCGGCTCGGACGCGAGAACCTCGACGAGATCGAGGCGACGATCGCGCGCTACGGCATCGAGTGCGACTTCGAGCGCACCGGCGAGCTTCGCGTGGCGCTCGCCGCGTGGCAGATGGACGACATGATCGAAGAGGCGCGCCTGCGCAACGAGATGGGCGACCACGTCCTCGTGCTGTCTCGCGACGAGGTTCGCGCGCGGGTCAACTCGCCGATCTACGAAGGCGCCATCTTCGACCCCGACGGTACGGCGCTCGTGGACCCCGCGCGACTCGTCTGGGGGCTCGAGCGGGCCTGTGAGTCCCTCGGGGTCACGATCTACGAGAATTCGCGCGTCGAGTGGCTCGAGGACGTCGACGACGCCATCCGTGTCCACACCCCCTACGGCGCGGTCAGCGCCGCTCGGGTCGCACTGGCCACGAACGTCTTTCCGTCGCTGCTTCGTAGCGTGCGCAAGTACGTCGTACCGGTCTACGACTTCCAGCTCGTCACCGAGCCCCTGAGCGACGAACAGATGGCTTCGATCGGCTGGGCCGGTCGAGAGGGCGTCGCCGACGCCGGCAACCGGTTCCACTACTACCGTCTCACCAACGACCGCTCGATCGTGTGGGGCGGCTACGACGCCATTTACAACTTCCGCGGCCGGGTGCGACGCGAGTACGAGTTCAACGCCGAGACCTACGCGACCCTCGCCAGTCACTTCCTCGAGACGTTCCCCCAGCTGTCCGACGTCAAGTTCACCCACGCGTGGGGTGGCGCGATCGACACGTGCACCCGGTTCTCACCGTTCTGGGGAACGGCGATGGACGACAAGGTCGCCTACGTCCTGGGGTACACCGGCCTCGGGGTGGGCTCGACGCGCTTTGGCGCGGCGACGATGCTCGACCTGCTCGACGGACTTGACACCGAGCGCACGCGGCTCACGATGGTTCGCAAGAAGCCACTCCCCTTCCCGCCCGAGCCCTTCAAGTGGCTGTTCATCCGACTCACCCAGGCGTCGCTCAAACGCGCCGACGAGCACGACGGTGCCCGCAACCTCTGGCTGAAGATGATGGACCTCTTCGGCATCGGATTCGACTCCTGACGCCACGATGCCCCGGGGAGAACCCCGGGGCATCGTGATTCACGTGGGTCAGTCGTCGCTGGCTCCGTCGTTCTGCATCAGGCCCGAGATCATGTTGACCACCGTCGGGTCCATGAGCGTCGTGACGTCACCCAGGGACCGGTTCTCGGCGACGTCGCGCAACAGGCGGCGCATGATCTTGCCGGAGCGAGTCTTGGGCAGGTCGGGCGTCAGGATGATCTGACGGGGCTTGGCGATCGGACTGATCACCCGAGCCACGTGCTGGCGCAGTTCCTCGATGATGTGGGACTGGTCCTTCGTGGCGTCCTCCGCGGAGAGCCGCAGCGTCACGAAGGCCACGATGGCCTGGCCGGTCGTGTCGTCCGACGCGCCCACCACGGCCGCCTCAGCGACCGACGGGTGACCCACGAGGGCGTGCTCGACCTCGGTCGTCGAAAGGCGGTGACCCGAGATGTTCATCACGTCGTCGATCCGCCCGAGCAGCCACAGGTCGCCGTCCTCATCGCGCTTCGCGCCGTCACCGGCGAAGTACATGCCGGGGAACCGGTCCCAGTACGTCGACTTGAAGCGCTCGGGGTCGCCGTAGATGCCGCGGGTCATCGACGGCCACGGCGCGGTGATCACGAGGTAGCCGCCCTCGCCGTTGCCCACGGAGTTGCCCTCGTTGTCCACGACGTCGGCGCTGATGCCCGGGAACGGCGTCATCGCCGCGCCGGGCTTGGTCGCGGTGATACCCGGGAGGGGCGTGATCATGATCGCGCCCGTCTCGGTCTGCCACCACGTGTCGACGATCGGACAGTTGTTACCGCCGACGTTCGCGCGGTACCACATCCACGCCTCGGGGTTGATGGGTTCGCCCACCGTGCCGAGCAGTCGCAGGCTGCTGAGGTCGTGACTCTGCGGCAGTTCGTCGCCCCACTTCATCAGGGTCCGGATCGTGGTCGGCGCGGTGTAGAGCACCGTCGCCTTGAACTGCTCGATGATCCGCCACCACCGGTCGCGACCGCCCGAGTCGGGCAAACCCTCGTACATGATCTGGGTCGCGCCCAGCACCAGCGGCCCGTACACGATGTAGCTGTGTCCGGTGATCCAGCCGATGTCCGCGGCGGTCCAGAGCACGTCGGTCTCGGGTTTCACGTCAAAGATGTAGTGGTACGTCGCCGCGCACTGGGTGAGGTAGCCCGCGGTCGTGTGAAAGATCCCCTTGGGCTTGGCGGTGGTGCCCGAGGTGTACATCAAGAACAGCGTGTGCTCGGCCGGGAAGGACTCGGGCGTGTGCTGATCGCTCTGACGGTCCACGACGTCGTGCCACCAGTAGTCGCGGCCCTCGACCCAGTGGACGTCGCCGCCCGTGCGACGCACGACGAGCACGGTCTTCACGTCCGGGCAGCTCTGGAGGGCTTCGTCGACGGCGCCCTTCAGCGGGCTCGGCGCGCCACGGCGGAAGGCCCCGTCGGCGGTGATCACGAACCGACAGTCCGAGTCCAGGATGCGACTCGACAGCGCGTCGGCCGAGAAGCCTCCGAAGACGACCGAGTGCGCGGCACCCAGGCGAACGACGGCGAGCATCGAGATGACCGCCTCGGGGATCATCGGCATGTAGATCGCGACGCGGTCGCCCTTCTTCACCCCGAGCTCAATCAGCGCGTTGGCGGTCTGGGCGACGAGCTTCTGCAACTCGCCGTAGGTGATGGTGCGAGACTCACCCTCGGCGTCGGCGACCCAGTAGTAGGCGACCTTGTCGGCGCGACCCTCGGCGACGTGGCGGTCGACGCAGCTCACGCTCGCGTTGAGCGTGCCATCGCTGAACCACTTCGCGTTGGGCAGGTCCCACTCGAGCGTCGAGGTGGGCTTCACGTCCCACGCGAGACGGTCGGCCTGCTTGCGCCACCACGCCTCGGGATCGGCTTTGGCTTCGTCATAGATCGAAGGCTTGGCATTGGCGTTGGCGATAAAGGACTCACTGGGCGGGAAGACCCGCTTCTCGTCGAGCCAAGCTTCCAACTTTGCTTCAGTCATAGTTCTCCTAGGGACTAGTTGTTACGGGATAAAAAACGCGGTAGTCGAGTATTTCGTCGGGCCAAAGGGCACTTGTCGTTTCCGCCGTCGGCGGCGTCATCGTAGTCTCTGGTCACCGCCCTTCATCGGAAGAGCGGCGTCTGGCGCTCGATGGGGCTCGGCCCCACATCTCGAGGATCGCCACGCGTTACTCCGCGTGCCCAAACGACTTGACGGCTTTGAGTTCTTCCTCGGTCAGCTCGCGCGGCTCATCGCCGTGGGCAACCTTCTCGCTCTGGACGAAGTGGCGGATGTCGTTCACCACGTCGGGATTCGCGAGCGTGGTGATGTCGCCGACGTCGGTGAAGTTGGAGATGCCCGCGATGACGCGACGCATGATCTTGCCCGAACGAGTCTTGGGCATGTCCGACACGATCCAGACGTTCTTCGGGCGAGCGATCTTGCCGATCTCGGTTTCGATCATCTGGGACACCTTGTTCTGGATCGCCGGGGACGCTTCGACGCCGGGTTTGAGCGAGATGTACATCTCGACCGCGTGGCCGCGGACCTGGTCGACCACCGGCACCGCGGCGGCCTCGGCGACTTCCTCGACCATGAGACAGGCCGACTCGAGCTCCTTGGTGCCGAGTCGGTGCCCGGATACGTTGATGACGTCATCAACGCGGCCGAGGATCCGGTAGTACCCGTCGCCCGCCTGCATGGCGCCGTCGTTGGCGAAGTACGGCCAGTCGCGCCAGTCCGTGCTCTTGGGGTCCTTGTTGTACTTCTCGTAGTAGGTCTTCACGAAGCGATCGGGGTCGCCCCAAATCGTTTGGAAGATCCCCGGCCACGGATTGCGGATGCAGATGTTGCCCGCGATGCCGCTGCCGGCGTCGACCTTGTCGCCGTTCTCGTCGAGGATCTCGGGGAAGATCCCGATGACCGCGGGTCCGCAACTGCCCGGCTTCATCGGGTGCAGGGCGGGCAGCGTGCTGCCGAGGAAGCCCCCGTTCTCGGTCTGCCACCACGTGTCGACGATGACCGCATCACCCTTGCCCACGACGTCGTGGTACCAGCGCCAGACGTCGGGTTCGATCGGTTCGCCGACCGTGGTCATGTGCTTGAAGTGGTAGTTGTACTTCGCCGGCTCGTCGGGGCCGAGCTTGCGCAGCATGCGGATGGTGGTCGGCGCGGTGTGAAAAGTTGTCACGCCGAGACGCTCGGCGATCCGCCACGGTCGTCCGGCGTCGGGGTAGGTCGGCAGGCCCTCGTACATGACGCTCGTCGTACCGAGCGACAGCGGCCCGTAGACGATGTAGCTGTGCCCGGTGATCCAACCGATGTCCGCGGCGCACCAGTAGGTGTCCTCGGGGTGAATGTCCTGGTAGTACTTGGACGTGCCGGTCACGTAGGCGAGGTAGCCGCCGGTGCTGTGCTGGCAGCCCTTGGGTCGACCGGTCGTGCCACTGGAGTACATGATGAACAGCGGCGCCTCCGCGGGCATCGAGACCGGCTCGACGATCTGGCCGCGGTAGTCCGCCATCAGTTCATCGACGAAGAAGTCTCGGCCGGGCACCATCGGGCTCTGGGAGGCGTATTCGCCGGGACGCCGGCGGAACACGAGGACCTTCTCAACGACCACGCCCTCCTCCAGGGCCCGCGCCACCGCCTCGTCAGCCTTCACCTTGTGGTCCACGAGTTCGCCGTTGCGGTAGTAGCCGTCCATCGTGATCAGCACACGACTCTTGGAGTCCGCGATCCGTCCGCCGCACGCGGCACCGGAGAAGCCCCCAAAGACCTGCGAGTGGATGATCCCCAGCCGAGCGCACGCCAGCATGGCAACTGGTAGCTCGGGCACCATCGGCATGTGGAACGTGGCGACGTCACCGGTGCGAAGGTCGGTGAATCCGTTGAGCAACGCCGCGAACTCGTTGATGCGCATGTAGAGCTCTTGATACGTGATGACTTGGGTGTCGGCGTCCTCGGGCTCGGGCACCCAAATGATCGCGGGCTTGTTGCGGTCCTTGGCGAGGTGCCGGTCGACGCAGTTATACGAAGCGTTGAGTTTTCCTCCGACGAACCACTTCCAAAATGGTGCGTTGCTCGTGTCCAGGGTGGTGTGCCAATACTGGTCCCAACTGAGCAGGTCGGCGTACTCGTTAAAGCACTCGGGGTAGTTCTTCTCGCTGAAACGATCGAAGATTCCTGGATCGGAGGCGTTCGCCTGTCCGATGAATTTGGCTGGCGGATAGAAGTACCCCTCTTCACGCCAGTGCACCGCAATCTGTGCCTCGGTGGCCGCGGTTCCTTCGAGGTCGACTGGACCCTTCGCATTCTTCGGCGACATCTCTCCCCCTGTCATACCTGGCGTAATGCGTTAACACATCCCCCGTGCAACGACCGCCCAGCCCAGCGCATTCAATCAAATCAAGAAAATCCGCCCACGCTGGGCAATCGTTCATTTCCTATCACAAACTCCGTCGAAGATACATAGGGCCACAAGGCCCTAACCCCCGCCCCGTGAACAGCTCTCGGCGGCGCAGCTCGCAGGGTCGCGAACTTCGACCGACGGGGATCGGGACCGCCGGTTCGATCGACCCATCGGCGCGTCAACGAGGCGAGCCCTCTCGAAGCGCATCGACCCCCACAATGCCAACAGCGCCCGAGCCGTAATGGCCGGGCGCTGTTGGCGGTTGGGTCCGGTGGCAAGCCACCAGTGGTTCACACCTTAGCCGCGTGGGCCGACCGGAAGAACCACCTTCTTGAACGTGTCGTTGATCACGCCGGCCGCCGAGGCGTACCAGGCGAGCACCGCCGTGAGCAGGCCCAGCCATCCACCGATGTGGACCATGTTGGTGTGTCCCGCGCCCCAGTTCCCAATGGTCAGGAAGATGAAGGTCAGGGTCAGCACGAGGAAGACCAAGAAGAGAATCGTGTTGGTCTTGATCGAGCCGATCAACATGTACGCGGTGAAGATTGTCCAACCGAGGAGGAATACTCCAACGGACGGACCTGGGAAGGCCTTCTGGAAGTTGACAAGGGCATACAGCGAAATCCAGAACGCACCGTATGACGTGAAAGCAACCGCACCGAAGGTGTTCTTGCGCATGAACTCCCACATACCGGCAAGTATCTGAGCGAATCCGCCGTAGACCAACGCCAGCGAGAGCGCTGCTGCGACTCCCGCGCCGTGCCATAGGTTGGCGTTAGCGCTGCTCAGGGCGAAGGTCGTCGTCGCGAACGCTGCTAGCCCCAGCGGACCCGGGTCAGCTACCTTGTGTTCGTCTGCCATAGATTTACCCCCAATAGGTGTTAACAGTGAGTCCACAGGATTGCGAACTCAGTACTGATTAAACACCAGTGGTCACGCCGAACGCGGTTTATCGAGACGCCAATACGTGAAAACATTCACAATTGTTTGACCTGGTCATTCGGAGGGTCTAGGGACTTTAGTCCTATTGACACGATAGTTTCAGGCTTCTGGCGCCGTGCGGTCCAGTGCCTCTCGAAATGTCGAAATGGAGCCTTCGATGTCCTGGGCGGAAGCGCCATCAAGGATCTGTTGCACGAGCGCCGAACCGACGATGACGCCGTCACCGAATGCCGCAGCGTCACTCGCTTGGTCGGGCGTGGTGATGCCGATGCCGACGTAGGTAGGCGTATCGCAGACCGTTCGAATCGAGGTGACGACGCGCTCGGCGTCGCCGACGTCAGCGGCCCGACCGGTCACCGCCATCCGCGCCGCCGCGTAGACGAAGCCCTGGGTCAGCGCGCCGATTCGCCGCACCCGATCGATCGGGCTCGACGGAGCGACCATCAACACCGTCGCGACGTCGGCGGCCGTGGCGACCTCGCGCCACGGCGTCAACTCCTCGATCGCGAGGTCGGGCACAATGACGCCCGCCACGCCGCTCGCCGCGAGCAACTCGGCCGATCGCGCGAGGCCGAAGTGGTGCAACACGTTGTAGTAAGTCATGACGACGACCGGCACCTCGAAGGAGGCGACCGACACGTCGTGACAGATCGACTCCAGGGTCACGTCGTTGGCCAGCGCCCGCAGCGCACCCGCTTGGATGACCGGACCATCCATCATGGGATCAGAGAAGGGCACCCCGACCTCGATGACGTCGGCCCCCGCGAGGATCGCCGCCGAGACGTAGGTCGTCCAGTCCGCGGTGAGTCCGCCGATGAAGTACGGCACGAGCGCCTTGCGCCTCGTGCGCACGTCTCGGAGTCTCGCGTCCAGGGTGGTCACGATTCACCGCGCAGGATGCTTCGCACCTGGGCCACGTCCTTGTCGCCACGGCCCGAGAGGTTGAGCAACACCGTTGAACCGGTGGGGACCTCGTCACCGGCGGCGCGCAACAACCAGGCCACCGCGTGGGCGGTTTCGAGCGCCGGGATGATTCCTTCGAGCTCGCTCAGCAGTTGGAGCGCCTCGATCACTACGTCGTCGCCTACCGCGACGTAGGTGGCCCGGCCCAGATCGGCGAGGTAGGCGTGTTCGGGGCCGATGCCCGGATAGTCCAGGCCCGCCGAGATCGAGTACGCCTCTTCGATCTGACCGTGGTCGTCCTGTAACAGCAGCGAGCGCATGCCGTGCAGTACGCCGGGCATGCCCCGTCCGACCGCTGAGCCGCCGGCCGCCTCGACGCCGATCAGCTGGGCGGTGGTGTCGGCGAAACCCGCGAAGACTCCCGCCGCGTTCGACCCGCCGCCGACGCAGGCCACCACGAAGTCGGGCGTCTCGACACCGAACTCGTGCAGCTGATCGGCGGCTTCGACACCGATGACACTCTGGAACTCACGCACCATCCAGGGGAACGGGTGCGGTCCCATGACCGATCCGATGCAGTAGTGGGTATCACCCACGCAGGTCACCCACTCGCGCATCGCTTCGTTGACCGCGTCTTTGAGGGTGCGGCTACCCGAGGTGACGGGTACCACCGTCGCGCCCAAGAGCTCCATGCGAAAGACGTTGAGCGCCTGTCGCACGGTGTCGACTTCGCCCATGTAGACCGTGCACGCGAGACCGAGCCGGGCCGCGGCGGTCGCCGTCGCGACGCCGTGCTGGCCCGCTCCAGTCTCGGCGATGATGCGGGTCTTACCCATCCGCGCGGTCAGCAGTGCCTGGCCAACGACGTTGTTGATCTTGTGGCTACCGGTGTGGGCCAGGTCCTCGCGCTTGGCGTAGACCGACAGACCCAGACGCTGCGAGAGTCGACCGAGGTACGTCACCGGCGTCGGTCGGCCTCCGAATTCGCGCAGCGTTCGGTGGTAGTGGGCGACGAAGTCGGGGTCCCCCCACGCGTCGCGGAAGGCGGCGTCGAGTTCGAGGCAGGCCGGCATCAGCGCCTCGGGTACGAATCGTCCGCCGAAGGATCCGAAGTGGCCGCCCTCGTCGGGTGGGCCCATGACGGGGTTCACGGGCGCCCCGCGAACGCGTCGCGGGCCCTCGCGACGAAGGAGAAGACGGCGTCGTGGTCCTTGTGGCCGGGCGTCGCCTCGACGCCGCTCGCGACGTCGACGCCCCACACCCACTGATGGTTGATTACGTCGCTCACGTTCAACGACGTTAACCCACCGGCGGCGATGATCGGTCGCGTCCACGGACGGCGCTGCGCGTCTCGCCACTCGTGAACGTCCCCGCTGCCGGGGTTCTGGCCGTCGAGGAGCACGGCGTCAACCGTCGTGTCGTCGAAACCCCAAAACGCGTCAGAGCCGATCGCGAGGGCGCGTATGACGAGGCGGCCCCGCTCGGCCAACGCCGCGCGCAGCGTCGGCGAGATCTCATCGTGGAGTTGCACCGCGTCGGGCTCGACGCGGTCGACCGCATCGAGAATCGCGTCGTCGTCGAGTTCGCGCACGACGAGCACGCTCGTCAATCGGCCCCTCGCCCACGCGGCCAGTTCGCGCGCGTCGCTTACGGTGACGCGCCGTCGCGAGGGTGCGATGATCAACCCGATGGCGTCGCCACCCGCGGCGTGCACGAGCGACGCGTCGGCGATCGACGTGATCCCACAGATCTTGACGAAGTTCGATGTCGCGAAGTCACCCACGGGGGCTCCGCGGTACGGAGGCGAACTCGGCCACGAGCGTCGCCGGCGTCGGACTGCGGACAAAGGTCTCGCCCACGAGGACCGCATCGAATCCCCCCGCAGCCATTCGCTCGACGTCGGCGACCGTCCGGAGTCCCGACTCGGCCACGGTGATGACCGAACTCGCGAGTGTCGCCCCGATGCGCAACGCCCGCTCGGGGTCCACCTCAAAGCTGCGCAGGTCGCGTTGATTCACCCCGACGATTGACGCACCGGCCGCGACGGCCCGTCGCGATTCAACCTCGTCGTGCACTTCCACGAGGGCGTCGAGGCCGCAGTCACCGGCCAGGGCGATCAGGCCCTCGAGTTCGGCGTCGCTCAGCACCGAGACGATCAAGAGCACCGCCGCCGCCCCGACGTCGCGCGCGTCGAGCACGTCGTTCTCGCTGAGAGTGAAGTCCTTTCGCAGGATCGGGCGCTCAACCGCGGACCGGACGGCTCGCAGGTCCTCGAGGGAGCCGCCAAAGAACTGCTCATCGGTCAGTACCGAGATGGCGGCCGCACCACCGAGGACGTAGGCCCTCGCCAGCGCCGCTGGATCCAGGTCCTCGGCGAGGGGCCCCTTGGAGGGCGAGCGCCGTTTCACCTCGGCGATGACCCGGACCGTCTCTGCGCGAAGCGCGTCGGCGAAGGACGGGCCCGCGTAGCGCGGCGCGTCACGCCGGGAACGCCACTCACGAGGGTCGACAACGGCGCGGTGCGCCGCGACGATCTCGTCGAGATAGGTCGGTCCCATCAACGAATTCTACTGACGCGCGCGATCGCCCTCGCCGCGGGCGTCGACGCATCCGCCCGATGAACGAGGGACCTCGCGAGGGCCGAGGACGCCGGGATCCCACGGGGTCGTCAAAATGCCTTCGACTACGATGGGCCAATGTCAGACGCTCCGTCGAGCCAGTTGAGTGCGACGCAGTTCACGAGCGACGTGCTCGGCCCGCTGGTTCGTGGCTTCGACCTGGACCGGGCCCACGCGCGCGACGCGCTCGCGGCGATTCTCGCCGGTGACATCGAGGCCGTGCTCGTGGCCAGTTTTCTCACGGCGTTGACCGCCAAGGGCGAGACGTCGGCGGAGATGACCGGCTTCGTTGACGCCATGGTCGACGCGGCGACCACCTTTACGATCGACTCGGACGCGGTGGACATCGTCGGCACCGGCGGCGACCAACTCCACACGGTCAACATCTCGACCATGGCCTCGCTCGCCGTCGCCGGCTGTGGGGTGCCCGTCGCCAAGCACGGCAATCGCGCGGCGTCATCGTCGGTCGGTTCGGCCGACGTACTCGAGGCCCTCGGGGTGCGACTCGATCTTCCCGTCGACGGTGTTCGCGCCTGCATCCGCGAGGCCAACATCGGCTTCCTCTTCGCGCCGACCTATCACCACGCGCTCGCCCACCTGACCCCGATCCGCCGCGCACTCGGCTTTCGTACGGTCTTTAACGTCCTTGGCCCACTGGCCAATCCCGCGCGCGTGGGCCGCGGGGTGATCGGCGTCGCCCAGAGTCATCACCTGGAGTCGATGGCCGAAGTCCTCGCCGCGCGCGGGGTAATCAAGATGATGTTGGTCAACGCCGACGACGGTCTCGACGAGCTCTCGCTGGGCACACCGTCGACGGTCTACGTCGTGACCGGCGACGCGGTTCGGGTGGAACGGCTCGACGCGGGCGAGGAGTTGGGCCGACGCCACAGCGCCGAGGCGATCCGCGGCGCGGACGTGACCTACAACGTCGGCGTCGTGCATCGGTTCCTCGCCGGCGAACCCGGTCCCGTGTTCGACGTCGCGTGCGCGAACGCCGCGCTGGCGCTGATCAGCGCCGATCGGGCCCAGAACATGCGCGAGGGTTTCGAGTTGGCCGCGAACAGCGTGCACACCGGCCGCGCCGGCGAATGCCTCGAGCGGCTCGTCGCCGTGAGCAACGCCTAGAGCTCGCGGAGCTCTTCTTTGTAGCGACGGGCGTTGGCTACGTACAACGCGGCACCGTCGGCGATGGCCTGGGTGTCGCTCGCCTCGGGCTTGATCGACGCGGGAATGCCCACGGCGAGCGCGCGCGCGGGCACGTCGGTTCGGTTGCGCACGACCGCGCCCGCGGCGACCGTCGCGCCGGTGTGGACCTGCACCTCGTGGAGAACGACCGAGCCGCTGCCGATCAGTGCCCCGTCGTGAACGACGCAGCCCTCGAGGTGGGCGATGTGTCCGACGACGCAGTCCGAACCGATGACCGTGGGGTATTCGGCGACGGCGTGCACGACGGTCCCGTCCTGGATCGAGGTCCGCTCGCCCACGATGATCGTGCCGTAGTCGCCGCGAAGCACGGCGCCCGGCCAGACCGAGGACAGCGCGCCGATGCGCACGTCGCCGATCACGACGGCGTCGGGATGGACGAACGCGTCGGGGTCGATGTGAGGAACCCGGTCACCGAGGGCGTAGATGGGCACTGCTACCTCCTAGTGGCTCAACCACATGATCAACTGATAGAGCCGCCAGACCAGGTAGATAGCCGTCGCGACTACGAAGAACTTCCATCGTAACGGTATCGGCTCGGGCGCCGGTTCCTCGACGGACTGGCCACAGACCTCACAGACGTCACCTTCGACGGGACGGTCGCAGGTCTCGCACCACTTGGCCATCAGTCAACACGGACCCGAACGCGCAGCGGCGTTGAGCCGAGTTCGAAGCGTTCGCGCAGTGAGCGCTCCACGTATCGCAGGTAGGTCGCCGGCAGTCGTCCCGCCACGAACAGGGTGAAGGTCGGCGGCTCGATGGCACCCTGGACGGCGTAGCGAATCTTGCCGGTCGGTGCGGGCTGCTTGATCTGCAGGTCGCGGATCGCTCGGTTGAGCGCCCCCGTGGGGACCCGCTTGACGTAGTCGGCCGCCGAGTCCTGGAGCGCGGGCAGCAGTCGATGCACGCCCTTGCCCGACGTCGCGGTCGTCTTCAGCACGGGGGCGTCGCCGAGGAAGGCGAGCTTGTCGCCGACCGTGGCGAGCACGCCGGCGCGGTCGTCGGTGGCCACGAGTTCCCACTTGTTCAGCACCACGATGGCCGGGCACCCGGCCGCGGCGATGCGCTCGGCCAGACGTTGATCTTGACCCGTCGCGCCGACGGTGGCGTCGATGACCAACACCGCGATGTCGGCGCGGTCGAGGGCGTCGAGGCTCCGAAGGACGGCGTAGGTCTCGAGGCCCGCCTCGGTCTTGGCGCGTCGGCGCATCCCCGCGGTGTCGATGAAGCGAATCGGTCCGCCGTCGGTCTCAACGACCGTGTCCACCGCGTCGCGGGTCGTGCCGGGCATATCGTGAACGACGGAGCGTTCCTCACCGATCAGCTTGTTGAAGAGCGTCGACTTTCCGACGTTGGGACGCCCGACGATCGCCACGCGCAACGCGCCGTCGTCGGGGTCGGTCTCAGGTTCGTCGACCACCTTCTCGACCAAAGCGTCCACGAGGTGGTCGAGCAGGTCGCCGGCGCCTCGACCGTGCAGGGCGCTCACGAAGTGCGGGTCACCCGCGCCGAGGCTGAGGAACTCCCACCCCGAGCTCTCGTGCACCTCGTCGTCGACCTTGTTGACCACGAGCGACACGGGGCGACCGCTTCGCAACGCCCACCGCGCCGCCTGGCGATCCTCTTCCATCAGACCGGTCGTGACGTCGACCACCAACAGCACGTGGTCGGCGCTCGCGATGGCGCGTTCGGCCTGTTCGGAGACCTTCGCCTCGAGCGCGTCGCCCTGGGCCAGCCAACCGCCCGTGTCCACGAGGTCAAACGTCACCCCGCGCCAATCGACTTCCACACTCTTACGGTCGCGGGTCACGCCGCGGTGTTCCTCGACGACCGCGACCCGGCGACCGGCGAGTCGGTTTACCAACGAGCTCTTGCCCACGTTGGGCCGCCCAACGATGACGACCTGGGGGCGGCTCACGAATTCACCAACCGGCGGGGACGAACCCGCTCGAGGGTCTCGCGAAGATCGTTGCCCGTGGTCGTGACGGTGGTGACCGGTCGTGGCAGGTCCTCGAGGCCGAGGCCGTCGAGGAATCGGCCCTCGGAGAGACAGACGTCCGGCAACAAGATCGTCGCGTCGATGGGTAGCGACTCGATGGTGCGCGTGATGTCAAAGCCCGTCAGCAGGCCCGCGACCTTGATGTTGCCGCCGAAGTAGCGATTGACGACCGCGACCACCTCGACGTCGTCGAACCCGTGGTCGTCGAGGAGCTGGCGAAGCAGCGGCGCGGCGTACTCACCGGTCAAGACGATCACTCGTCCGCCCGCGTCAGAACCGTCGCCCCCACCGCGCACGGCGCGGTACCCCCACGCCGGCGCGCCGTCCACCGATTGGAAGAAGCCCGAACCGAGGGTCGCCATCGCGAGTCGTTCGACGAAGCTCTTCGTGAAGGCCGCCACCATGCCGATCCCGTTCTCGGCCTCGTCCAGGCTCTCGTAGAAGTCCTCCCCCGGCGGGTTGGCCCCGGCGACGAGATAGAACTCGTCGCTCGCGTAAAAGAGCGCCCGACCGACCAGGTCGTGGGCGAGCTCGCGGTACCGGGCCACGAGATCGATGACGTGGCGCGCCTCGTCGGCGCGGTGCGAGCGCATCGTCGCCTCGGCCGAGAAATCGCTAACCCCGACGGGTACGAGCGCCACGGAGGCGACGGTCGGGTACTGGCTGAGGATGTCCTGCATGGTCGCCTCGAGGTTGGCGCCGTCGTTGATCCCGGGGCAGACCACCACCTGGACGTGCACGTCGATGCCCGCGCGAAGCAGTTCGCGCAGCCAGCGTAGGCTCGTCGCGCCCCGGGGGTTGCGCAGCATCGACGCACGCAGTTCTGGGTCGGTCGTGTGCACCGAGACGTACAGCGGCGACAGGCCCTCTTCAATCACGCGCTCGAGGTCGAACTCGGTGAAACGGGTGAGGGTCGTGTAGTTGCCGTAGAGGAACGAGAGGCGAAAGTCGTCGTCCTTTACGTACAACGAACGGCGCATGCCCTTGGGCAGTTGGTAGATGAAGCAGAACGAGCAGTGATTGTCACACGTGCGGATCCGGTCGAACACGGCTGAGTCGATGGCCAGTCCGAGGGGCTGACCCGGCTCCTTTTCGATGGTGACCTTGCGTTCGAGGAGGTCACCGTCTCGCTTGATCAGTAGCGCGACGGTGGCGCCGTCGATGAGTTGCTGGTATTCGATGATGTCGGTCGGCGCGCGGCCGTTGATGGCCAGGAGCTCGTCACCGACGCACAAATCGGCTTCGCCGGCCGGCGATGAGTGCGCGATTGACGCGATACGGACCTTGGACACCGGTCTAGCCTACTGGCGCACCCCGGGAAACCGGCGGGCCAGCGCTGGAGCCGACTCACTAGGCTGACGGCGTGTCCGTTGAGCGAGTCATACTCGCGGCGCCGCGCGGCTTCTGCGCGGGCGTCGAGAAGGCGATCAAAGCCCTCGACTGGATGACGCGCATCTTCGCCGCGCCCGTGTACTGCTACCACGAGATCGTGCACAACCGGTTCGTGGTCGACCATTTCCGATCGCTCGGGGTCGTCTTCATCGACGACGTCACGGACGTCCCCGCGGGCGCGCCGATCATGTTGAGTGCGCACGGCTCCCCACCGTCGGTGATCGAACTGGCCAAGAGCGCGGGCGGGACCGTCATCGACGCGGTCTGCCCGCTGGTCACCAAGGTCCACCACGAGCTGAAGGTTCGCGCCCGCAAGGGCTACACCGTCCTCTACGTCGGCCACGAGGGTCACGAGGAGGCCGTCGGCACGATGGCAGTCGCCCCCGAGTCGGTGCACCTGATCGAGTCGATCGCGGACATCGACGCGCTGGGTGACCAGACGGGACCGTTCGCACTGCTCAGCCAGACCACGCTGAGTCTCGACGAGTGGCAGGACATCCGCGACTACGCCATTGAGCGATTCCCCGACATCTGGATGCCGAATCGAAGCGACCTCTGCTTTGCCACCACCAACCGCCAGGCGGCGCTGCGCGCGATCTGTGCGACGTCCGACGCCGTGGTCGTGATCGGTTCGGCCAATTCATCAAACACCGTGGCGCTGGCGACCGTGGCCGCCGCCGCGGGCTGTCCCCGCGTCCTACGGGTAAACGGGGCGGCGGACCTGCCCGATGACCTCACGGGCGTGGTCGCGGTGACCGCGGGGGCGTCCGCTCCCGAATCGATCGTCAACGACGTGCTCGCGGTACTCGATCCCCGAGAGGGCGTCGAAGTCCACGCCCAAACCGTCGAGGACGAATACTTCCCGCCGCCGCCCGAGCTGCGCGAGGTGCTGCGGGCGCTCGCGGCCCTGCTCGACGTCGCGTTCCAGACGCCGACGGTGACGACTTTTGACGGCCAGTCCGACCGGGACTTCACCGCGGCCCAGGTGCTTTCGAGTTCCTCGCGATAGCCCGAGGTCACCGCGGGCTGCGGGTCCGAGTCGTGGGCGCCTACAGGACTAGTATTTCAGGGTGCCTGTTGGGCTAACCGCCACCCTCGTTCTGCGCGTGCAGCGGGCGACCGCGGTGGAGTCGGAGAAAGAGTAGGGATGGCAAAACACGATCTCGAGACGCGTCGACTGGCCAAGCTCCGGAGCTACGCGATCGACCAGGCGATGACCCGTTTCCACCAGGAGTACCCGGATTTCAAGCCCGAGACCATCGTCGCGTCGATCTGTGCGTACGAGGAGGAGGGCAACATCGGCTCCGTCTTGGACCAGATGCCCGCGACCATGAACGGTCGCCCCTACACGACGCTCGTCGTCGTCGACGGCGGCGATGACCGTACCGCGAGCATCGCGCGCGAGTACCCCGGCGTCAAGGTCATCGAGTTCCCGGTGAACCTGGGACACGGCGTCGCGCTGCAGGTCACCTACCGCTACTGCGTCGACAACCAGGTCGAGTTCGTCGTCACCCTCGACGCCGACGGCCAGAACGACCCGGCCGAGATGCCCGACGTGCTCGCTCCCCTGCTGCGCGACGAGGCCGACTTCGTGGTCGCTTCGCGCCGGCTCGGGGTCGATGAGACGTCGGACCGTTTCCGCAAGACGGGGGTGTGGTTCTTCTCGTTCATCATGAACCGCATGACCGGTGCGAACCTCACCGACACCTCGACCGGCTACCGGGCCCTTCGCGTCACGATGCTGGCCGACGTCCTGGACCGCCTGACCCAGGACCAGTACCAGACGGCCGAGCTGCTGATCACGTGCCTGAAGCGCGGGTGGCGCGCCGCCGAGGTCCCCACCGTCTGGCACCCGCGTCACTCCGGCACGACCAAGAAGGGCGCCAACTGGCTCTTCGGGTTTCGCTACACCAAAGTCGTCTTTGGCACGTGGTGGCGCGAACGCTAACGCTCGTCGAGCGCCTGGTGGTAGACGGCCTCTAAGCGGTCGCGCAACTCTTCGGTCTTCGCGGCGATCAAGGATCGAGGCACTCGTCCCTCGGCGCTCGGTGGCGCGATGGGCGCACCGACCACGACACGCACCCGGGTGAATCGCGGGAGTTTCGCGTGGGCCGGCATCGCCCGGTCGCTGCCGGCGATCCCGACGGGCACGGTCGACGCGCCGGTGCGCGAGGCGACGAACATCGCCCCGTCACGCAACGCCTCGATGTGACGTCCCTCGCGGCGCGTGCCCTCGGGGAACAGGATCAGCGCCTCTCCACGGCGAAGCACCTCTTCGGCGAGGCGCAGCGACTCGCGGTCAGCCGTGCCGCGCGAGACGGGGAACGCGCCCACGTGGCGCAGCAGGGTTCCGAGTAGCGGCACGGCGAACAGTTCCTGCTTGGCCATGAAGAAGACCTTGCGCGGCGAGATGAACAGCGTGAAGACGAAGTCGACGTTGGAGCGGTGCACCGGGGCGATCAATACCGGACCGGAGCGAGGAATGTTCTCGCCGCCCGTGACCCGGGGCCGGAAGAGCAGCCACGACAGCGCCGTCAAGATGGCCGCGATCACCCGGTAGAGCGGGGTCTTGTCGGGATTGAGAATCAGTTCGGTGTCTTCAGCCATCTCACGATCTCTTCTACCACTTGGTCGATGGAAAGGTCGGTCGTGTCGACGACCACGGCGTCACTCGCCTGACGAAGCGGCGAGGCGACCCGGTCCCGGTCGGCACTGTCGCGCCGGGCGACCGAGTGGGCCCCCTCGTCACCTCGGCGCCGGGCCCGCTCGTCGAGCGAGGCCGTCAGGTACACCTTCAACCTCGCGTCGGGAAAGACCACCGTCGCGATATCGCGGCCCTCGACGACGGTGCCCACCGGCTGGGCGGCCGCCCACGCCCGCTGGCGCGTGACCATGGCGCGCCGCGCCGCTGGATTCGCCGCGACCGCCGAGACCGCGACGTTGACGGGCTCGCTTCGGATGGTCTCGTCCACGTCGACGCCGTTGATCACGACCCGGGGAACCGTGCTGATCGTCGCGTCCGCGGCGATCGCCGCGACGGCCTCGTCGTCGTGGGGGTCGATTCCCCGGCGCAGCACCTCGGCGGTGAGCGCGCGATACATCGCACCGGTGTCGAGGAACGACCAGCCGAGTGCGGCCGCCACGGCCCGGGCGACCGTCGACTTGCCCGACCCCGCCGGTCCGTCGATGGCGATGATCTCGCTCACCGCAGTCCGTTCAGGTGCACAAAGAACGAGGGGTAGCTGGTCGCGACGGTCTCACTGCCGTGGATGGTGCAACCCGCGCCCGCGGCGCCGGCGACGGCGGCGGCCATGACCATGCGGTGGTCGAGGCTGGCGGACTGGTCAAAGGGCCGGAACTCGCTCGCCGCGCCTAGCCCCTCGATGAAGAAGTCGTCACCCTCGGCCCAGACCCGACAGCCGAGCGCGCCGGCGAGGGCCATCGAACCGGCAAACCGGTCCGACTCCTTTACGCGCAACTCGCCCATCGAGACAAAGGACGTGACCCCGGTCGCGGCGGCCGCCGCCACGCTCAGCGCGGGGACCTCGTCGACCGAGGGGATCTCCTCGGCGTGGATCCTCGTCGCGCTCAGCCGGGCCGAACGCGAGACGAGGCCCGTTCCGTCGGCCACGTCAACGAGCGACAGGTCGGCCCCCATGCGGCGAAGCACCGAGACGAAACCGATCCGCTCGGGCGCGACGTCGATCGACGCGATCGAAACCTCGGCGTCGGGATGCACCGCGCCGAGCACGGCGAAGAAGGCGGCCTGCGAGGGGTCGCCGGGAACGCGCCAATCGCGCGCGCGGGGAAGACCCGGGTGCAGCGTCACCCGTCGACCAGCCCCGACGTCGACCGACTCGACGGCGACGCCCGCGAGACTGAACATGTGCTCGGTGACGTTACGGGTGCGAACGCGTTCGCGCACGACCGTGGGGCCCGACGCGCCGAGTCCCGCGAAGAGGATTGCCGACTTCACCTGCGCACTCGGGATGGGCACGTCGTAGTCGATACCGTGCAGCGACGTCGACCCGACGATCCGCAGTGGCGCACCGAGCCGCCCCCCCACGCCCTCGATGGTGGCGCCCATCGCGCGAAGGGGCACCGCGACGCGGTCCATGGGTCGCTTCGAGAGCGACGGGTCACCGACCAGCACGTGCTCGCCGTCGATCCCGCTGACGAACCCCGCCACCAGACGCATGGTGGTGCCCGAATTGCCACAGTCGAGCGACCCGTTCGCGGCGTGCAACGCGCCCGGAGCGCCCGTCACCACGACGTGATCGCCCGCCGCGTTCAGCGTGGCCCCGAGCTGTTCGATGATCACGGCGGTCGCGCGCACGTCATCGCCCGGGGAGAGGCCGACGATGCGGCTCGTGCCCTCGGCGAGCGCACTCACGAGCAGGGCCCGGTGCGACGCGCTCTTGTCCCCCGGCACCCGCACCGTACCGCGTAGGCGCGACGCGGGTCGAACGGTCTCGCTACTCATCAACGTTCGAGCGTAACGGAGAAGCCCATCGCGACGAGGGTGTCTTGAAATCTCGCTGCGTGGTCGGCGTCGACCGCGAGCAGCAGCGTGCCGCTCACGCCCTCGATTCCGTGGGCGATCTCGATGTCGAAGATGTTCACCGCCATGTCAGATGCGGCCACGGTCACCGTGGCCAACTCGCCCGGTCGGTCCGAAACCGCTACGCGCAGGTACGCCAACCGGTCGGCGCTGAGCGCGCGTCCGGGAAGTTGACGACGGGCGAGCGACGCCATGGCCAGCTTGGTGGCGAAGAT
>JAKBCT010000027.1 GCA_021807655.1 Actinomycetes bacterium
GTGAGTTGCTGGGTGATCACGTTGAGGTCGTGGTCGGCGGCGACGGACTGGCCGATCTCGCCGCTAACGCCGATATCGTGGTCAACGCGGTCGTGGGATTCGCCGGTTTGCCCGTCACGATGGCGGCACTGGCGGCGGGCCGCATCCTGGCGTTGGCCAACAAGGAGTCCTTTATCGCTGCCGCACCGTTGGTGCAGCGCGTTCGCACGACCCCGGGGGCACGGGTGTTGCCCATTGATTCGGAACACTGCGCCATCTACCAGTGTTTGGCAGATTCGTCACCCGAGCCGGGACACCCCGACGTGCGTCGGCTGCTCCTTACGGCGTCGGGTGGACCGTTTCGTGGTTGGTCCAAGGCGCAACTCGCCGCGGCAACGACCCATGAGGCACTGCGCCACCCCACGTGGACGATGGGTCCCAAGATCACCATTGACTCATCAACCCTGATGAACAAGGGGCTCGAAGTCCTCGAGGCGTCGGCACTCTTTGGCATCGAAGCCAACCGAATCAGCGTGGTGGTGCATCCCCAGTCGATCGTGCACTCGATGGTGGAATACGTCGACGGGTCGGTTATTGCCCAACTGTCGCAACCCGACATGCGTCTACCGATCGCGTACTGCCTGGGCCGTCCGGTCCGCTTCGATCACTCGTGGGGGGCCTTGGACTTCACCACGGAGCTCACGTTGAGCTTCGAACCGCCGGACCTCGACGCCTTCGCCGCCATCCCGCTGGCCTACGCGGCGGCCCAACGCGGTGGCGCCGCCCCGGCGTGGCTGTCCGCGGCCAATGAAGTGGCGGTGGCGTCGTGTCTGCACGGCGAGATCAGGTGGGCCGATATCGTGCCTGTCGTGGCAACGGTGATGGATGGTCTTGATAGCGCGCCACTCGAGACGCTCGAGGATCTGATCGCGCACGACGAATTGGCTCGACGGCGAGCCCGGTCGGCCATTTCGGCGCTGTGATGACGTCGACGCGCTGGTCGGTGCTGCGATTCGTCGCGGGCCTCGGCGTCGTGGTCGCCCTGCTGACGTTCTGGGGCGGGTGGGCGCTGCCGGTGGTTATCTTCGCGATCATCTTGATGGTGGTGGGTCACGAGTTCGGTCACTTCGTGACGGCCAAGCGTGCCGGACTGTTGGTGACTGACTTCTTCGTGGGGTTCGGACCGGTCGTGTGGGCGACGACCGTCGGCGAAACTCGATACGGACTGCGCTTGTTGCCGCTGGGTGGCTACGTGAAGGTGCCCGGCATGACCTGGGGTGAGCCGCTGGCCAGCGAACTCGAGGGTCGGACCTATCGAGCAGCGTCCTATCCGCGCAAGGTCCTCTTCGCGTCGGCGGGATCACTGACGCACATGGTGATGGCGCTCGCGTTGGCGTGGGCGTCGCTGACCTTCGTCGGACTGCCATCAGCGAGCCACATCGGCATCGCCGGTTTCACCCACTGGGACGGTTACCGCGAAAACGCGGCCCAGCGAGCCGGACTGCAAGTCGGGGATCAAATCGTCTCGATCGACGGACGGCGCATCACTGACGCCAACACGCTGGTGAACATCGTGCACGATCACACGGGCCAGCGACTGCGAATCGTGGTTCAACGAAACGGACGCGACCGGACCCTCTACGCGGTGCCGGTCGACGGCCGTCGTCTGCGGGCCGATGGTCAACCGGTAGCGACCGGCACGCATCCCGTGGGGTACCTCGGCGTGTCCCTGCAGGATCAGATCGTTCACGCCTCGTGGTTGGGCGCCATTCCGTCGTCGATCGCCAAAGTCGGACAGACCATCGCCCTGGCGGCCAAGGGTATTGTGCACGTCTTCTCGCCCGGGGAGTTCGCGAGCCTGTTGCACCAGGTGACCAACTCGGCGGCGGCATCCAACCCGACCGCGCAACTCAATCGCCCCCAGTCAATCGTGGGCGTCGTGCGCGTCGCGGTTCAAAGTACCCAGCTGGGCGTGGGCGTGTTGCTGGAGATCCTCATGATCGTGAACGTCTTTGTCGGACTCTTGAACATGGTCCCGATGCTGCCGCTGGACGGTGGCTACGTGCTGGTGGCGACCTACGAGCGAATCCGGAGCCGTCGCGGCCGCCCGTATCACGCCGACGTGAATCGCCTGACCCCGATCGTCTACGCCTTCGCCACGGTGCTGCTCGTGCTCTTCGCGAGCACGTTGTACCTCGATATTGTTCACCCCGTGGCCAATCCTTTCCAGTAGCGGTCGCGCGGTCGCGTCGAGGCGGCAGAATGGGTACATGGACGTAACTGCGAGCCCCCTCACCCAACGACGACCGACGCGCCAAATAGTCGTGGGCACGGTCAAGGTTGGCGGGGGGGCACCGATCTCGGTTCAGTCCATGACGACGACCAAGACCGCGGACGTCGACGGTACCCTCCAACAGATCTACGCGCTCGCGGCGGCCGGGGCGGACATCGTTCGCTGTACGTGCAACGAGCGGGCGGCGGCCGAGGGGCTCGCCCAGATTGTCCCGCGCTCACCGGTCCCGATCATCGCCGACATCCACTTCCACGTGGAAATGGCGCTGGCCGCGCTTGAAGCCGGGGTGCAGGGACTGCGTCTCAACCCGGGCAACCTTCGCAAACCTGAAGAGATCAAACTCGTGGCCAGTGAGGCGCGCGATCGAGGCGTGCCAATTCGCATTGGGGTGAACGCGGGTAGCCTGCACCCCGAGATTTATGAACGCTTTGGTGGCGCGACGCCGGAGGCGTTGGTGGAGTCGGCCCGTCTCGAGTTGGCCTACTTCGACGAAGTTGATTTTCACGACGTCAAGATCTCGGTGAAGGCCTCATCGGTCGCGACCATGATCGCGGCGTACCGGCTGGCGTCGGCCACCTTCGACTACCCCCTGCACCTAGGGGTCACCGAGGCCGGACCCCTGCCCGGCGGACTCATCAAGGGCACCGCCGGCATCGCAACCCTGCTCGCCGAAGGGATCGGCGACACACTGCGTTATTCGCTCACCGCGGATCCGGTCGAGGAGGCCCGCGCCGGTCGCCAACTGCTCGAAGCGCTGGGACTGCGCGAGCGCCGAGGACTGGACTTGATTGCCTGCCCCAGCTGCGGACGGGCCGAAGTCGACGTCATCCGCGTGGCGACCGAGGCCCAAGCGGCACTCAGCGCCCTCGATCTGCCGATTCAGGTGGCCGTGATGGGTTGCGTGGTCAATGGGCCCGGCGAAGCGCGCCACGCCGATCTTGGTATCGCCGCCGGCAAGCACCGGGGCCACCTCTTCATTCAAGGTGAGATCGTTCGAGTGGTGCCCGAGGCCGACATGGTCGAAGCCCTCGTGGACGAGGCCAAGAAGATTGCGGCCGAGGGCGTCGCGGCTCGGCTCGCGGCGCGCGACCGGTCGGCCGCGGCCGAGGCCGCCGCCGACCGGGCGCTGCTGCTCGACGATCAAGGCACCGACGTGAACCACGCGGGGGAGCGAATTGAGCGGATCCGACGTCGCGCGGACCGAGCGTGACGCTTCGCTAGGATTTCGCCACCCCTACCAAGGAGAGTCGTGGCCTCACCGAACGCCCTCACCTCACAAGACGACGACTTTCCTCGCTGGTATCAAGACGTCGTAGCCAAGGCCGAGATGGCCGATAACGGTCCGGTGCGCGGCACCATGGTGATCCGGCCCTACGGGTACGCGATCTGGGAACGCATGCAGAACGAATTGGACGCGCGCATCAAGGCCGCGGGGGCGCAGAACGCGTACTTCCCCTTGTTCATCCCCGAGAGCTACTTTGCGCGTGAGGCCGAACACGTGGAGGGCTTCAGTCCGGAATTGGCCGTCGTCACCCACGCCGGCGGTGCGGACCTGACCGAGCCGATCGTGGTTCGACCGACGTCAGAAACCGTGATCGGTGAGTTCATGGCGAAGTGGGTTCAGAGCTACCGCGACCTCCCGCTCCTGCTCAACCAGTGGGCGAACGTGGTGCGCTGGGAACTGCGGCCGCGTCTCTTCCTACGCTCGTCGGAGTTCTTGTGGCAAGAGGGACACACCGCGCACGCCTCGTACGAGGAAGCGGCGTCCTACGCACGGCGGATCCACCTCGAGACGTACCTCGACTTCATCGTCAACGTCATGGCCGTGCCGGCGCTGGCCGGCATCAAGCCGCCGCGCGAGCGTTTCGCTGGCGCGATCAACTCACTGACGTGCGAGGCCATGATGCGCGACGGCAAGGCATTGCAGATGTCCACGAGTCACGAGCTCGGGCAGAACTTCGCCCGCGCCTTCGGCATCGTCTTTCAGAGTGAGGACGGCCAGTCCGAGGTGTGCCACACGACGTCGTGGGGTGCCTCGACTCGACTGGTGGGGGGTCTGATCATGGCCCACGGCGACGATCGCGGCCTGGTCGTGCCGCCCCGATTGGCTCCGGTGCAGGCCGTGGTCATTGCGGTACGAGAGGACAACGACGTGCTGGACGCGTGCGGCTCCGTCAACGCCGCACTGCAGCGGGCGGGTGTCAAGTCGGTGATCGATCGAGGTCGAGGATCCTTCGGGCGACGGGTCACGGACTGGGAGATCAAGGGCGTGCCGCTGCGCGTCGAAATTGGACCCCGTGACCTGGCGAACCAGGTCGCGACGATCGTTCGTCGCGACGACGGCGCCAAGGTTGTCGTCGGGCTCAACGACCTTGCGTCCACCGCGTTGACGCTGCTTGACGAACAGCAGACCCGGCTCTTGGCGCTGGCCACGACACGTCGTGACGAGGCGACCTCGGACGTCGAAACTATCGAGGACGCGATCGCGGCGGCCCAGAGCGGTTTCGCGCGTATCGAGTGGCGTCACCTCGGCGAGTCGGGTGAAGACCAACTCAACGAGGTGGCGGTGTCGGTGCGTTGCCTCCAGCGCCCAGACGGGACAACGCCCCAGAGCCCGGACGAGGACAACCTGATCGCGGTGGTGGCCAAGTCGTACTGAACGACCGCCACCAGCAAAAAGGGCCAAACGGTTGGCCGTCTAAGCGTTGAGCGGCGGCGTTGCCCGCGACGGGTTGCGACTGCTACACTGAATCGACAGTCCGCCAAGGACGTTTGGACTCGTTTAAGCGCGGGCCTCGGGCCCGCGCTTTTTCGTTGTCCCCGGCGACGCAGAGAGGAGATGACCATGGATCTGGAGACACCCGTGGGATCACTCCTAGCCTCCCTGGGACTGGAACTTTACGATCTCGAGCTCGTCGCGGGATCCCTCAACGTGGTCGTTCGACGCGAGGGTGGCGTTGACGTGGACAGCCTGGCGCGCGCGAGTCGCGCCATCTCGGGCTGGCTCGATGAGCACGACCCGATCGCGGGGCACTACACCCTCGACGTATCCAGTCCGGGTTTGGAGCGACGCCTGCGTACGCCGGCCCACTTCGCGAGCGCCGTTGGTGAAGTCGTAACGTTGCGCGAGCATCGCGACGCCAGCGCCACCAGGCGACTCGAGGGCGTTGTCGTGCGCACTGACGAGGATTCGGTGACCCTGGACGACGTCGAGCACGGTGAAATCACGGTGCGATTCGACGCCATTGAACGGTGCCGAACCGTCTTTCACTGGGGGCCCGACGTGACGGCTCCGAAGCGACCCACGGCGTCGACGGCGAGCAAGAGAGGCAAGTGATGGCCAACTTTGAATTTCTCGAAGCGCTGGGACAGATCGCCCGCGACCAGAATATCGACGAGGGCGAATTGCTCATCGCCTTGGCCAACGCACTGCTCGCGGCCTACAAGCGTCGTCCGGACTCGGCCGAAGATGCCGAAGTCGAGATCAATCCCGAGACCGGCGAAATCAAGGTGTGGGGCCTCGAGCTCGACGTCGAGGGCACCGTAACTCGCGAGTGGGATGCCACCCCCGAAGACTTTGGCCGGATTGCGGCACAGACGGCGAAACAGGTCCTCATGCAGTTGATCCGCGACATCCAACGGCGCCAGATGTACGAGGAGTTCGCGAACCGCGAGGGCGACATCGTCTCGGGCACGGTGCAGCAGAACGACAATCGCTACACGCTGTTGGACCTCGGTAGGGTCGAAGCGCTCTTGCCGCAGGCCGAGCAGATTGCCTTCGAGCGCTACGATCACGGTGCTCGGATCAAGGTGTACATCGTCGAGGTTCGCAAAACCAACAAGGGTCCACAGATCGTCGTGAGCCGGACGCACCCGGCGCTGGTCGCCAAGCTGTTCGAAATCGAAGTACCCGAAATTGCCAACGGCATCGTCGAAATCAAGGCGATCGCGAGGGAGCCCGGTCATCGCTCCAAGATCGCCGTGGCGTCCAATGACGCCATGGTCGACCCGGTTGGGGCGTGCGTCGGCGCGCGGGGCTCGCGGGTCCGCAACATCACGAACGAGCTTCGATCTGAGCGCATCGACGTCGTGCCCTACAGCGACGACCCCATCGCCTTCATCCAGGCCGCCCTGGCGCCGGCGCGGGTGCGCGAGGTACAGCTCGACGACGACCAGGGAATCGCCACGGTGATCGTGCACGATCAGCAGTTGTCGCTGGCCATTGGCAAAGAGGGCCAAAACGCACGCCTGGCCGCTCGTTTGACTGGTTGGCGTATCGATATCCGCTCCGAGAACGAGGGGGTCGAAGAAGAGGTCGTCGACGAGGTGTGGACCGAAAACGACGTCGTGGTTGACGAGACGGTCCACGTGGAGAACGTCGGCGGCGAGCACGTGGCGTCAACCGACGGGTCGGTGCCGGCCCTGGAGGATCAGGCATAGCGCCCCGTCGGATGTGCGTCGTTTGCCGATCGAGGCAAGCGGACACGTTGCTGCGGCGAGCTGGTCGGCGCAGCGACGGTACGTGGTACCTGGGCCGTGGCAATGGCCGAGGCGTGTGGTGGTGTCGCGACGGCGGTTGCGTCGCTCGACTGGGGTCGAGAGCGCTGTCGCGAGCGTTGCGGGTCGAGTTGTCCGCGGCCGATGTGGATGACCTGGTGGTGCTCGCTGGCCACGGGGCGGGTTCGCCGGGGCCGGGGTTGTGAAAGAATGTGAGACTGTGCGCGTGACGCGCACATCGAAGTAAGGGAACGTTTTGGCGCTGAAGAAGATCCGGGTACACGAGCTCTCGAAAGAGCTCGGGATGACGAGCAAGGAGTTGCTGGCGCTCGCTCAGAAATTGGGTATCGGCGCGTCGAGCCCGTCGGCGTCGATCGAAGACGCACAGGCTGACCGCATTCGGCGACGAGCCGACGCGGACGGCCTGCGCCGCTCCGTCCAGCCCGAGGAGTCCAAGGGCAAGTCGCCACGGGTGACCAAAACCTCCGCCGACGCCACTTCGACGACGTCCGCTGCGCCGGCGGCCGTCGTCGCTGCCCCGAGCGTCACCCCGGAGCCGTCGGCGCCGCCCGCGGCGCCGGTACCCTCGACGCCGCCGCCCGTGGCGCCCGTCGAGAGTGAGATCGTCGATGCCCCCCGCGTGGTGCGCAGCCGCGCCACCGTCCCCAAGCCCGTGCCTACGCGTACGGTCTCCCCGGACGGTCCGACCACGATTCGTCCGACGCAGCGTCCCTCGACGGGCGACGGTGGTGACTCGTCGCAGCCGAGGCGTCCGCCACTGTCGATGAGCGGCCGCCCCATTCCGCCGCCGCCCGGACGCCCACTCAGTCCCTCGGGCCGCCCCATCCCACCACCACCCGGTGTACGACGTCCCGTCAGCGGTGCGCCCAGTCGGCCGGGTGGACCCGGCGCGCGACCGACGTCGCGACCATCGGGGCCACTGCGATCTGGTGCGCCGCGCACCGGTGGCGCCGGCTTTGGTGGTCCGAGAACCGGTCCCGGTGCGAGCGCCCCTTCGACACCGGGTCGCCCACCGGCTCGCGGGTCGGGCGGACCACGCGGGTCCCAGCGCAAGGCGACTCGACGGCGTCGGCGCACCATTGAGGAGCTCGAGCCAACGCAGATGACGACGTGGCAACCGAGCAACGCGCCGGTGCCCGACGGCGAGATCATCATCGAGCGTGGCTCAACCGCCAAGGACGTGGGACCCAAGCTCAATCGCAGTGCTGCGGACATCATTCGATTCCTCTTCTTGCAGGGCGAGATCGTGACGGCGGTGCAGGGGCTCTCCGACGACATGATCGAGCTGTACGCGGCGGAGGTTGGCGCCTCGGTGCGCATGGTCGACCCCGGTGAGCAACAAGAGGCGGCCCTCCTCGCTAAATTCTTCGACGAAGACGACCTCGACGACGAAATCGCGGCCGCCCCGCGGCCGCCCGTGGTGACCGTCATGGGCCACGTCGACCACGGCAAGACCAAACTCCTCGACCAGATTCGAAAGACCAATGTCGTGGCCGGCGAAGCCGGGGGCATTACCCAGCACATCGGGGCCTACACCGTCTCGTGGCGCGGCCGAACCATCGCGTTCCTTGACACGCCCGGTCACGAGGCTTTTACCGCAATGCGGGCCCGCGGAGCCAAAGTCACCGACATCGTCATTCTGGTCGTGGCCGCCGACGACGGCGTGATGCCCCAGACGGTCGAGGCCATCGACCACGCCAAGGCCGCGGGAGTGGCGATCATTGTGGCGCTGAACAAGATTGATCGTGCGGACGCGAACCCGGATCGGGTACTCCAGCAGATCAGTGAACGAGGTTTGGTGCCCGAGAAGTGGGGCGGGGACACCATCTGCGTCGAGATCTCCGCGCTGCAGGGTATTGGGATCGATGAACTGCTCGAACAGGTGCTGCTGGTCGCCGACGTGAGCGAACTCGTGGCCCGGCCGACGGGGCGTGCGGTCGGCACCGTGCTCGAGGCCAACCTCGAGGTCGGTCGGGGACCGGTCGCCACGGTCATGGTCCAAAAGGGACTGCTCGAAGTCGGCGATCCAGTGGTCGCTGGTGCCGCCTACGGCAAGGTCAAGGCGCTCATCAACGACCAGGGTCGACCGATAAAGTCGGCCGGCCCGTCGACACCGGTGCAGGTGCTGGGATTCAGCGAGCCACCGCTCGCCGGTGACGAGATGCGCGTGGCCGACGACCTCGGCCACGCCCGCTCACTGGCCGAGGCCCGCGCCCAGCGCGTGCGCCTCGTTGGCCACCAGCCGGTGGCCTCCTCGAGCGGCGCGCGGTTGGAGGACCTGTTCGAGCAGATTCAGCGAGGCGAGACCGCCACACTGAACGTCGTGCTGAAAGCCGACGTGCAAGGCTCGCTCGAAGCGTGTACCGAGTCACTTCGCAAACTCGAGCGCGACGACGTGAAACTGGTCATCGTGCACCGAGGGGTGGGGGGCATCACCGAGAACGACGTTCAGTTGGCCAAGGCCTCGAGCGCGACGATTATCGGATTTAACGTTCGCCCCGATCGACGAAGTCGCGAGTTGGCCGAGTCCGAGGGCGTGGAAATTCGGACCTACGAGATCATCTACAAGTTGATCGAGGAGATCGAGGCCGCGATGCTGGGCCTGCTGTCGCCGGTCTTCGAAGAGGTCGTAACGGGCGAAGCGGAGGTACGAGAGATCTTCCGCGTGCCCAAGATCGGCGCCAT
>JAKBCT010000028.1 GCA_021807655.1 Actinomycetes bacterium
AAGTACCACGACTTTGCATTGTCGTAGATGAAGTAGAGGTGCACTTCGAGCAGGATGGGGATACGTCCGACCGCCTGAGCACGCTTGTGGGGGTAAGTCGCCTTGTGGTGAGCGTTCGCGTCTGCCTCCACTCATCCTGTCATCCCTCTTGTGTGGAACTCCCGCGCTGGAGGGATGCCCCCATCCCCAAGAGATTCCCGAAGGAGTTCCGAGATGACGTCGTGCGAATGGCTCGCGGTGACCGGTTCACCCACGAAGAGGTCGCCCACGACTTCAACAACTCACTGTTGAGCTTCCGCCACCAATGAGGGCTACATTCCGGATATGAGTTCGAGTTCTCGGTACTCAAGGTCCTTATCGCTTTTCCTCGCGATGATGATGGCGATTATTCTTCCGATAACTTTCGGAGGGGCAGTCAGGGCGGACGCCGCGAACACGTCCGTGGCGATGACTAACCCGGGTCCCTTGGCAGTTACGTCAACGGGAGTTCTCTATGTTGCCAGTGGCCGAGAGTTGTTTCGTCTGGATGGTCGAACCTTCACGCCGGTGGCCCGCGCGGCACGAGTGATTCGCTGCGCAGTTGCCTCCTCCGACGGCTCGATCTTCATCGGAGAATCGGGCATCCTGCAGAGGGTGATGCCCGACGGTGCGATCACCACCGTCATCCACGTCGGTCTCACCGGCGTGGGTCAGGGTCCTCATGGGTCAATCTTTGTGGTGACGAGCGGCTTGATTGACCGCTTGGTGGGACGTCGACTGGTCCCTGTGATTCGTGCGGCACAGTTCGTTGGTCTCGCGCGCGTGCCGTCGGACCCGAGTGAAATTGGCTTCGCGAACGTGGCCACCGACGCATCGGGAACTACGTACATCACTGCCGGAGGAGTGGGCAATAGCCTCTTCGAGGTTACGAGCCGCGGTCGCGCGCGCTACTTGAGTCCCGCTCGAAGCGCCCACGGAATCCCGTCTTCGCTAACTACAGGGTCTGATGGTCGGGTATTCCTCGGGGTTCAGAACGCGATCCTGTGGGTGAGCCAAGGGCGGATCGGGGTGTACTTATCATTTTCCGAAGGTGCGGTGAAAGGCTTTAGCGGCACCTTTGCCCCCAGCTACGTGGCCGCGTCGACGTCTTCTCGAAGTCCTCTCTATGCGGACGCTACGGGCAATGGGTTCTCCAACAATAAAGGGATCATCGCCATCTACCCCGATCACAGCATCGTCGTCCTCTGGGTTCACCGGTAGCGCCAGGCCGCGGGCGTCAGAAGTGTCACCGGCGTTGTTCCAAAGAGAGGATCCGGCCATCTCAGGTCGGTGCCGAAGTTGCCGTCACGGTGGCGATTGATCGTATCGGCGAATCTGTTCGACACATGGGTGGATGGATGGCCCGCTAGGCAATGACCAGGACTAGCTGCGGCACCGCAACGAAGCGAGCTGGAAGGTTAACGCCGTAACGTTCGTCCCGCGGCTCGTCGGAATTGGTGAATCGAAAGCAACAATCAACGCGGACTTGCTCGACTGAATTGCGAGAACGGGGTCTTGTCGAGTTGCCGTCGGCAGCACCGCATTCGCGGCGCACCACGCGTTCGATCGCGGCCTCAGCATTTCTAGTCGCTCGGCCGTTGAGAAGGGAGAGCCGGCGACCGCAATGAGTGCCCCGTTCGCTGCGAGCGTCATCATCTGTCCCAGTGGGGCGAATCTCGCTCCGACCGGTGTCCCGCCGATCTTCGGTAGTGACACCGCGGTCCAGTGGATTCCGTCATCGGTGTAGAGGAGCGCATTGGACCGTGTGCGGTCGACAAGGAATTCGTTGCGAGCGGCCGTGGCGACGAGTTGTTGATTGCCACATTGGCTCACTGACGCGACGGCGCCGGCCGCGCGCCACCGCGTCGCCCCCCGCAAGTAGTAGATGGCACCCACGAGGACAGACTGTTGCCACTGCGACATCCCGCACGCTCCCTGGGGAGCCTCGGGGCCAAAGATCACACAGGGTGCTCCGTTTGGACAATCGAGACTCACGTCGGTCCACGAACGTCCGCCCGTTGCCGACGTCGCCGCGACGAAGGCGGCGGACTGTCCCGGTTTCAGGGGGAAGAAGTAGTTGGACGAGTAGAGCAGCTCGACGCCGTTACGACGTTCGACGAAGCCGGCGAAGTCCGTCAGCGTGTAACCCTTCGGCGGGGGAACGAACTGCCAACTCCTACCCATGTTCGCGGTCACCAGGGCCACACCGTAGGCGGGCGGTATCGAACCACCGTGACTCGCTTGGAACGCGGCGTAGACGGTCTCTGGATGGCTCGGATCGAGGGCCACGTCCTCACAGGTCGCGGTGCTCGATGCCTTCCCGGATGGACTGGCCAGTGTGAGGTGCGCACGCTTGAGCAGTGGGCCGACGAGGTTGTCCGAGACGAGCGTCGATCGGCGGGTGCTCGAGGAGACCTCCACGCCCTTCTGTGTGCACCATCCGACGGCCGCACTGGTGGGCTGGGCCGCGATTGGACTTCCCCCTTCGGCGGACTGGGTCAGCACGGGTCGGACAATCCCGAGTGACGCCCACGGAACCGAATGGGTACTCGTCGCGGCGAGCAACGGTGTCCCAAAAGTGATACCAAACCCGAACAGCGCGAGGGCGACAACGATTCGTCGGGCGATGACCACACCCCACTGTGACACGCTTGATTCGGTGAGCGCTGCTCAGATCCAGCAATATCGTCGTCTGAAAACTTCCTTCGCTGGGCCCGTGTCGGCGAACCGATGCCACGAGAACGCGACACCGTTGGCCGTTTCAGAACGATGCCCGATGGGTGAGCGCTGACGCTAGCCTCACCCGCATGAAGGGAAAGTTCCCTGTCTTCACCGTTACCATCGTCGCGGTAGTCGCGACGGCGATGGGCGGGGCGGCGACCGCCGCGAGTCGGGAATCAAAGTTGACGCCAAGGGACACGGGGACTGAGACGACGGCGGCCAACGTAATTAACTCGATCAAGCGCGCCAATGGCACCCGCTTCGTTGCGACCTACCGTCTCCACGGCTATCTGTACTTTCCAAACGGGACGATTGTCATTGCCCAGATTCCCAGTCCACCGGGAACGAAAGCCCAGACGAATGTCGATGGTTACTCGGGCACGGGTCGTTACGCCTATGTCCTTCGGGGGCTCACCGGGAGAATCATCCAGTGGATCAAGATCGGCACAAACGTGAGCGCGTGCGCCAACGTCCCCGTAACCGGCAACTACCAGACCGGAACGTTCGGAAAGTTGCGATGCTCAAGACCGAGCCCCTATATTCCGTCAAACGGTTTCGCTCAACAGGACGTGGGATTCGTTCCGGCCTACGTGTTGCAGCAAGTCACTGAATTTGACGGGTTTCCCTCGCAGAAGAGGGCAGTCATCACCACGAGGTCCTCACGTCGATTTGGTTCCGTGCGGTGCTTGGTCCAATATTCGGGACCTTCGACCCAGACGACCTGCATCGACCGAGCGGGATTCATCGTCTCGTGGCTCGACCAGAGTGGCACGGGCTACTCTTCGAGCGCGACGTTGACGTCTTTTAACCATCGTCCGACGGCGGACGACTTCACGACGTTGCTCCGGCCGACCACGTCACTCATTCTTCCTGCGGCGTGATCTGTCGCCACTGGTAGCGGATGGTGCAGGGCAACGAGCTACTCACGTCGAAGTTGCCGGTGATGATGGGTCGGCCCATCGGTTAGCGCCACCTCGGAGCGCAGTCGGCCCTGTCAGGCAGAGACCGACGGGGCGAATGCGCCGTGACTAACGCGGATGTGGAAGAGCGAGCCGTCTTTCGATTGCGCTATCGACCGCGGGCCGGATTGGCGTTCGTCTCAGTGACGCGACACTGGGCGGGCTACCTCGAGTGTCGCCACCGCAGGTGGTGCAGGTGTCGGATGGCGGGGGGCTGGTGGACGACGCCGGTTTCGAACACGGTCTGGTCAATGCGGCGCATGGTGGGCAGTCCCGGCAGCACCGCAAGCGTGACCAACACGCCGATGATCGCGAGGCCGGTGCGCAGTCCCGTCCAGTGGATCAGCACAGTCATGAGCAACGAGCCCAGCGCCATCCCCGCGACCTCGCCGCCCTCGAGCGCGCCGAGCACGCGGCCGAGTTTGTCGTTGGGAACCAGGTGCTGCAGGATCGTGATCGCGTTCACGTCCACGACCGAGTTGGCCGCACCGATCAACCACATCGAGAGAAGCGCCGCCCCGAGCGTGGGTACGGCGGCGATGATGATCAGAGGAGCGGCCCACACCATGACGCCGAGGGCGAAGTCCGTCGCCAGGCGGGCGCGTTCCATCAGCATCAGGGCGACAAAGCCGCCGACGAGCCCGCCGACGCCGAGTAGTGACTCCATCAGGCCGAGTCCCGAACTGCCGATATGGAGCAGCTTGAGGGCGATCGCGACGGTGAACACCGCCGACGCCCCCGCCACGACGCACTGCAGGACGTACAACACGACGAGGGTGAGTACGTTGCGGTCGTTGCCGATCAGTCGGAAGCCCTGAATCGCGCGCGAGAGGAAACTCTGGGCGCGCAGGTCATCGGCGTCGCGCGGTTTACTGAGCAAGGCGATGACTTCGGGCGACCGCTCAGCGTCCGTGGGGGGACGGATCGACCAGACGAACAACGCCGACCACACAAACGTGGCGGCGTCGAACGTGAAGGCGATCGACACGTTGGCGACCGCGAGCATGAAGCCCGCCAACGCCGGCCCGGCGAAGAAACCGACGCTCTCGATGGTGCTCGACACGACGTTCGCCCCCGCGATCTCGTCGTGGTTCCTCGCCAGTGTGGGCAGGATCGAGGCCTGCGAGGGGCGAAAGGCCGTACCCGCGAGACCCACCAGCACCACGAGGACGTAGACGAACCACTTGGAGCCGTGCACGGCCACGGACAGCGCCGCGAGGGATACGAGTACGAGTCGCACGAGGTCCGAGACCACCATGATGACCCGGCGGTCGTACTGGTCGGCCAAGGTTGACGTGAGTGGCGCCACGGACGCGATGGCGACGTAGCGCACGACGGCGAGCACGCCGACCGCGGTCGCGCCGCCGCTTCGATAGACGAACACCACCGCGCTGAGCGAGAAGACCCCGTCTCCGATGAGCGAGATCGCGAACGCGAGGAAGATTCGACGCAGGGCCCCATTGGCGAAGACGTTCGCCATCGCGGTCTTGGATGAGCGCAATTCGTCGAGAACCAGACTCATCGATCACCCTTCACGGTTTCCGGCCCCGCCCCGCACGTACGGGACCGGGTCCCGTCAGCGTCCAACGGTTCCGCCTCGACAGTGGGCTCGTCGCCGGTTGGGTACTAATTGGCGCCGCGAGCGGCGAGCGCTTCGAAGTGCTCGTAGAGTCGCGGATCGCCGTGACGCTCGCGTATGAGTAGCGCGTGCGAGCCGACCTTGCTCCACATCCCCTCAAACCAAAACAAATCGCTGAGCAACTCCCAGGGCAGCACATTGTGTTTCACTAGCGCGCCCGCGGTCTCGCCGAACATCAGGACCTTGCGCACCGATTCGTTGTTGATCGATTCGTCGGTGGGATCGAAACCGTCGGCGTAGATCTCCGACAGGGCCGTGCTCAGGCCGATCTCGCCGCTCCAGCGAACCAGGTCCATGAAGATCGTCGCATCTTCGTGTGTGACTTCCATACATCCCCCCAAACGGATCAGCGACTCGCCGCTTCGATAGTGGCTGGATAGCACGCCCCCGTTAAGGGCCAACCATATAGAGCCGGGGTCTCGCGCGTGGTCTGCGAAATTGAGAGGTTTCTTTGCGTTGCGCGATCGTCCACCCGCGACGCCGGTGCGTTTCGACGCTTCGAATACCGAGTACGAACGGGTGCCCCGTAGCCACCGCGACGGGACGAACCTGCGACGCGACATCGGTGTTGAGGTGGGAATTGCGGCGAGTTTCTCCGTCGCACGGGCCCGCTTCGGAAAAAAAAGGGCATCCGAGTGCAGCGTTAGGCTCTCCAAGTGGCTCCAGCGGACCTGTCTCGAATCCAGAATGCCTCGATTGCGCAGCGGGTGATGACCGCCGATGACGCGGCTCAGTTCATCCGGCCCGGTGACAACGTCGGCATGAGCGGCTTCACCGGGGCCGGCTACCCCAAATCGGTACCCGGCGCTCTGGTGCGACGCGTCGAGGCCGCGGCCGCGGTCGGCGATCGGTTCGCGGTGAGCGTGTGGACCGGCGCGTCGACCGTCCCCGAACTCGACGGGGCTCTCGCCGCGGTCGACGCGATCGACCTGCGAATGCCCTACCAGTCGGATCCGGTCAGCCGCGCGAAGATCAACGCCGGGCTCGTCGACTACCTCGACCTGCACCTCTCCCACGTCGCCCAGATGGTCTGGGAGGGGGCCTTCGGTCACCTCGACGTCGCGGTCGTCGAGGTCACGGGCGTGACCGCCGACGGGGCGCTCATCCCGTCGTCGTCGGTGGGCAACAACAAGACCTGGATCGACCAGGCCGACCGCGTCATCCTCGAGGTGAACTCCTGGCAGCCCGCCGCCTTCGAGGGCATGCACGACGTCTACTACGGCACCGCGCTGCCGCCGCACCGCAAGCCGGTCCAGATCGTCTCGGCCTCGGACCGCATCGGCGGACCCCACCTCCTGTGCCCGCCGGAGAAGATCGTCGCCGTCGTCGAGACCAACGCCCCCGACCGCAACACGGTGTTCAAGCCGGTCGACGAGACCTCCCAGCTGATCGCCCAGCACCTCCTGGAGTTCCTCGCGTACGAGGTCAAGCGCGACCGCTTGCCCGCGGGTCTGTTGCCCCTGCAGTCGGGGGTCGGCAATATCGCCAACGCGGTGCTTCGTGGGCTGGACGGCGGTCCGTTCCGTCCCCTCACCGCCTACACCGAAGTGATCCAGGACGGCATGCTCGCGCTGCTCCGCTCGGGCACGATGGACTCGATCTCGGCGACGGCCTTCTCACTGAGCGAGGAGGGTTCGGCGGACCTGCACGCCAACATCGCCGACTATCACGACCGAATCGTGCTGCGACCCCAGGAGATCAGCAACCACCCCGAGGTGATCCGTCGCCTCGGTTGCCTGGCGATGAACGGCGCGATCGAAGCCGACATCTACGGCAACATCAACTCGACCCACGTCATGGGCACGAGCATCATGAACGGCATCGGCGGGTCGGGCGACTTCGCGCGCAACGCCTACATCGCGATGTTCCTCACGCCCTCAACCGCCAAGGACGGCGCCATCTCCTCGATCGTGCCGATGGTGAGTCACGTGGATCACACCGAGCACGACGTGCACGTCATCATCACCGAGCAAGGCGTCGCCGACCTGCGCGGGCTCGCGCCGCGACGGCGCGCCCAGATGATCATCGACCGCTGCGCCCACCCGGACTACCGGCCGATGCTCCAGGACTACTTCGACCGCGCCAACGCGTCGGGCGTCGGGCGCCACACCCCGCACCTGATCGAGGAGTCGCTCTCGTGGCACGCGCGCTACCTGCGTGACGGCACGATGCGGCCCCGGTAAGTTCGTCCACGCGGTGGTCGGCTGGCACCCGGGCTTCGTCGTGCGACGTGGCGGCGAGTAGATTCTCGTCGTGGCTGAAATCACCAACGAGACCGTGGCGTCGATCGAGATGACCCTCAGCAGCGTCGACCGCGCCCTCGAACGGCTGCGCGCCGGCACCTACCGGCAGTGCCAGGTGTGCGGTCGCGCCATCGAGGACGCCGCACTCATCGCCGACGCCCTGCTCAGTCACTGCTCGGAGCACCCCGAACTCGCCTAGGGCAGTTCGCAGCGACGGGCTACTTCTTGGTCGCCCAGAAGATCTCGGCGATGGCGTCGATCTCGCTCAGGAGCCGGTCGGCGACGACCACGTCGTTGGTCTTCTTCGCGTCCCCGGCCGACTTGGTCGCCATCCAGAAGAGGTCGTGGAGGTTCGGGAACTGCTTGAGGTGCTCGACCTTGAAGTAGTCGGTCCACAGCACCCAGAGGTGGTGCTTGACGAGCTCGCAGCGCTCCTCTTTGATGATCGTCGCGCGGACCTTGAAGTCGGGGTCGATCGAGGCGTTGTACTTCTCCATCGTGGCCTTGACCGACTGGGCTTCGATGCGCGCCTGGGCGGGGTCGTAGACGCCGCAGGGCAGGTCGCAGTGGGCGTAGACCGACAGCGGTGCCGTGGTGGCGTCGAGCAGGGCGTTGAGACGAGAGACGATCGACATGGTGAGCCTTTCGAGTGCTGGCACCGCGAGGGTGCGTTTCGCTGATACCAAGGCAGGTTAGCCAGTCCGCTCGGTTATCGTTCGCTCGTGACCAGGTTCGTTTCGCTGCTCCTGAGACGACTCTCGGTCGTGGGCGACTCGATGGCGCCCACCTACCGCGACGGCGAGCGGCTCACGGCGGTACGCCGGTGGCGACGGGTTCGCGTCGGCGACGTGGTGGTGGTACCCGATCCGCGAGACCCGACCCGACCCCTGCTCAAGCGCTGCGTCGCGCGAGATGGCCGGCTCCTCGACCTGCGCGGGGACAACGCCGCGGCGTCCACGGACTCGCGCGACTTCGGCCCGGTCGACGAGCGTCAGGTGCGCTGGCTCGTCGCTTCGCCAGTCGTAGGTCGCGAACAGGGCCACCGTTAGGCTGAGACCCATGGCCCGACTCGCGGTTCTCTCGTATCACACGTCGCCGCTCGCCCAGCCGGGCACCGGTGACGGCGGGGGCATGAACGTCTACGTGCGCGAACTCTCGAGCGCGCTCGCTCGCCTCGGCCACGAGGTCGACGTCTACACCCGCCGCGACGACGCGCACCTGCGCGACACGCTGCTGGTCGAGCCGGGCTTCCGCGTCCACCACGTCACCGCCGGGCCACCGACCTCGCTCGAGCGCGAGGACTTCGCGCGCTACGTCGACGAGTTCGCCGACGGCGTGTCGGCCTCGTTTCGCTGCACCGGCGCGCCCGACGCGATCCACGCGAACTACTGGCTCAGCGCCCTGGCGGGCCACCGGTTGAAACACGAGCTCAACGTGCCACTCGTGGTGACCTTTCACACCCTCGAGCGCGTGAAGGCCGACGCCTTCGAGGCCGAGTCCGAGGTGCGTTCGACCCAGGAGGCGGCGATCGTCGCGTGCGCCGACGCGGTGCTCGCGAGTTGTGAGGTCGAGGCCGAGCAGTTCGTGCACTACTACGACGCCTCGCCGTCGCGCGTGCACATCGTGCCCCTCGGCGTCCAGCACGCCTTCTTCGCCCCCGGACACCGGCCCCAGGCCCGCCGGGCGTTGGGACTCGACCCCGACCGGACGCTCCTGCTGTACGTGGGACGGCTCCAGGCGCTCAAGGGCGTCGACCTCGCCCTGGAGACCCTGATCGAGACCCGGGTGCGCGGGCGCGACGCGACCCTCGCGATCGTCGGCGGCCCGTCGGGTCCCGACGGCCGCTCGACACTCACGTACCTGCACCAGCGCGTCGCCGA
>JAKBCT010000005.1 GCA_021807655.1 Actinomycetes bacterium
CACCGCGTGGCGATTCTCAATACCAAACTCCTTCTCATTGGACGGCCAGACGAACTTCGAGAACGGCTGTTCACGCGGGCCGTAGAAGTGCGAACGCGTGTCCCGCTGTCCGACCCGCGCGCAGTCTTCGGAAGACTCGAACAGGTCGAGGGATGGGAGCAGTCCGCCTCCAGCACCTACGAGCTCCACGTGACCGATCCCGATGCGGCGGCACCCGACATTGCGCGAGCGCTCGTCGCGGCCGAAGCGGACGTCTTGTCGCTCGTTGAATCACGACACTCACTCGAAGACGTCTACTTGGAGCTCGTCGACGGGGACGTTGAAGCGAGACGCCGATGAACTTCAGCGGGAGGCGCGTCGGCGCAATCGTTCGTAAAGAGCTCCGCGACTACCGACGCAACCGCTTCGTGATCTTCACCATGTCGGCGTTGCCCTTGCTATTCATCGTGATGACAATGATCCAGCTCTTCGCGCTCAAAGCGACGATCAGCTCGGCACGGCTCAACGATCGCATCGGCCTCTCGATGCTCTACATGCTGCTCATCCCGACGATGGTCCCCTCGGCGCTCACCGCCTACTCGGTCGTCGGAGAACGAGAGCAGGGTACCCTCGAACCGATCCTCATCACCCCCATCACGCGCGAGGAGTTCCTGGTCGGCAAGGCGCTCGCGGCGTTCGCGCCGACAATCGTGATCGCCTACGTGCTCTTCGGCGTCTTTCTCGGTGCGGCTGAACTCTTCGCTCACCCCGTCGTCATTTCGGCGATTTTCGAACGCTCGCACGTTCTCATTCAATTACTCTTCACGCCACTACTCGCGGGGTGGGCGATATGGATGGGAATCGCCATCTCGGCGCGCTCGACGGATGTCCGAGCCGCCCAACAGCTCGCCATCGTCGCGAGCCTCCCACCGCTTGTGGTGGTAGCACTCATGTCGTTCAACATCATTCCCGCGTCGGTCCCTCTCGCAATCGGCCTCGCCGTGGGACTGCTCGTCCTTGACGTTTACGGCTGGCGCGCGGTCGCCGCGGTGTTCGACCGCGAACGCCTCATTAGCGGCAGTCACGAATGAAGGACGGCGTTCAGTTCAACCATGGAGGTAGGTGTGTCGACAACCCTCACGCTTTCACGCAACGGCGTCGGTATGGAGTTACGTCGCGGCACCTTTCGCGTCGAGATTGACGGTGTGCAGGTGGGAACGATTGATTGGCGCGAGACGAAGGAGTTCGAGATCGAACCCGGCCACCACGTGGTGCAACTTCGTCAAGGACGTTTTCAGAGCCGACAACTAGCGTTCGATGTCCGTGGCGAAAGTAACGCACCGTTCCGCTGTCACGGCGCCATGATGTGGCCGCGCTGGGTTGCTTCTGCTCTCAAGCCAGACCTCGCGATTTCGCTCGTGCGCGAGTAGACGACAAAGCCCGATCGCCGCGTCAACTAACAAAAGTCTGCGAGGCGTGAAACTTAATCATCAGATCTTCGACTCGCTCGCCGGGGCCAAGGTCGTGCTCGAGGACCACAGGATCGATTGCATCGTGAACCGAGCCCACAGCACTCACGATTGCAAAACTCCCGCCGCGTTCGCCGCCGAGTGGCTCAGCCAGCAAGGACAACCACCCGCATTGTGAGTTGACCAACGTTCGGGGACCGGTCAGAAGGACGACTTCATGGAGGTGATAGCACTTCAGTTTCACGCACAATGTGCTTATTCCGTAGGGCTGAGCGGGTCTATTCGTCTATCGACTACGCCTCACCTGGCGTCACTCGGATCGTACGAATTGCCGCTGCAGAAGTGAACGGCAAACCGTTGACCAGACAGGGTCAACGAATCGCACCGATGTCCCAGTTGTCTGACAGTTAGCGCCGCCAGAAGAAGAGATGCGTCACTCCGCTCGGGCTCGGTACCTTTTCTAGGTAGAAGCGGTCGACGAGATCTTCGGGACTGTCCCACAGTCTTTCGCCGCGACCAAGTTCGATGGGCACAACCGCGAAATGCATTTGGTCGACGAGATCAGCGTCGAGAAACTCGCGCACCGTGGCGACGCCACCACCGAGGCGCACGTCTTTGCCATCGGCCGCCTCGAACGCCTGCGCGAGTGCATCCTGGGGCGACGCGTCAAGAAAATGGAACGTCGTGTCCCCCAAGGCAATCGAAGGGCGCAGATGATGCGTGAGGACGAACACCGGCGTGTGGAACGGCGTATCGTCGCCCCACCACCCTTCCCAGTCGAAGTCTTCCCACGGTCCGCGCTGGGGGCCAAACTTATTGCGCCCCATAATTTCGGCACCGATGTTCCGCGTGAAGTCGCGAGTGCAGTAGTCGTCAAGACCGAACGTTCCCCCCGGCTCGGTTCGATTGACCCAGTGCGCGGTCGCTCCCGCCCACGAAAAGAGCTCGGCGGGGTTCGCGTGACCGAATGGGTGTTCGAGACTTTGCCCCTCACCGGAGCCGTAGCCATCGCTCGACACCATGAAATTGTGTACACGGAGCGCCTGCGTCATAAGATGCCTTCCCGATCACGCAACGGCCCGCGAAATCTAGCCACATCCTAAAATGAGCTGCTCAAGGCTTGCTGTCAAGGACTTCGGGAGACCTTGGGTCACACAATACGAACCGCGACGAATCCGTTTTGGGCATGCCAAAACAGCGTTGGGCGTATCGAAAACCACGATCAATCTTGCAGCCAAGGATTGTAGCACTCATTATGCTACAATCCCGAGGTGACCAGAATTGGAATACGGGAGCTTCGCCAGCACGCCAGCCGCTACCTCGAGCAAGTTAAGGCGGGCGAAGTCGTCGAAGTCACCGAACGAGGAAAACTGATCGCCCTATTGGTGCCACCGACCCCGGCCGTCGCCTCGCGGGACCGACTCATTGCCTCGGGTCGACTCATCGCGGCTAGAAATGCACTTCGAATACCAACACACCGACACGCCGCTCGCACCAATAACACCGCATCGCAAGCGCTCACTGAACTACGTGAGGATCGGTTGGCGTGATCTATATCGACACGTCAGCCCTCGTGAAGCTACTGTTCGACGAGCCCGAGAGCTCGGCGCTCGCGGACTGGCTAACCCTAAAGGCCGACATTCCTAAGGTCAGCAGCGATCTATCAACCGTTGAGCTACTTCGTACGTGCCAGCGAATCGATGAATCACTGGTTGGCGACGCCCGACGGCTACTGGAGGGGGTCGACCTCGTGCCCATTGATCACGTAATCGTTGAGCAAGCCGCAATCCTGATCCCCCACGAACTGCGGAGTCTTGATGCGATCCACCTCGCAAGCGCGTTGTCTCTGAGCGACGACCTCACCGATTTCGTCGCCTATGACGTTCGCCTCTGCTCGGCTGCCCTGAATGCGGGGCTGCCGGTGATGTCGCCTACGTAGCGCATCGACCTGCTCAACTCAAGATCAGCGAATGCCTCTCGCAGGAGGCTATCCCCTCCGACCAAAGTCGAGAAGGAATGTCCGAGCAAGATGCGATTCGCGCGTTCAATACTTGTGGACCTTGAGTCACACAACAAGAACCATAAGTTCACGGTCGATCGGTTAACGCTATAATTCTGTACATGACCACGCTGCCCATTGCCGATGCCCGCGCCCAGTTGTCCAAATTGGTCGACGAAGCCAGTACGACGCACGAACGGATCGAAATCACGAAGAACGGACGCCGAGCCGCCGTGCTCATGGGGGCCGACGACTACGACGCCATGCGCGAGACAATTGCCGTGTTGTCCGACCCTGCGCTGCTGCTCGCTCACCAGGAGGGTGTACAAGCGCTTTCGGAAGGTGATGTCCTCGACAGTGATCAACTCGCCGAGGCAATGAAGAATGTCGGGCGCAGTGTCGAAACCAAGTAGGGAACGTTACAACGTCCTCATCGCCCGATCGGCAGTAAAGACTCTCTCCGAAGCGCTCCCCGAGAAGATCGCGCATGCGGTGTATGAGTTCATAATCGGGCTACTGCTCGACAACCCTCAGCGGGTTGGAAAACCGCTCGGGCCACCTCTCGCGCCGGCGTACTCAGCTCGGCGCGGCGACTATCGAGTGCTGTACTTCATTGACGACGCCACGCACACGGTGAAGGTGACCGCAATCAGACATCGTGCAGACGCATATCGATGGTGAACCACCGAGTCCAATCACTTCCGCGACTGAACGATTCGCGCAATCGGATTTTGTGGGCGCTGAGGGACTCGAACCCCCGACCTGCTGAGTGTAAATCAGCTGCTCTAACCAACTGAGCTAAGCGCCCGAAGCCACCAGCCTAAACCAGCCACACAACCGCCCACTCTCCGATTGGACCTAGGTTGGAATCAGGTTCCGTCCTGTCACTGCCGTAATCCGTACGGAAAGGAGTTGAGCGTGACGAACTCTGGCTTCTCCGCCCGTGATTTCGTGAGCGACGTCATCGGCCGCGAGATCGGTCAGATGCTACGGCACACACCGGTTGCACGTCTTGGAATGGATCCCGAGGGAATCCACCAACTGCGTGTGGCGTCACGTCGACTTCGCTCCGAACTTCGACTACTCCATCCAATGCTCAACGACGAATGGTACGCAACAACGACGAAAGATCTGGCGTGGCTGGGGCGCACGCTCGGGGGGTATCGCGATACCGATGTGCTGATCGCGCTGCTCGAGGAGTTCGCCATGGCGGACCACAGTCTCGACCCATCCGTCATCGCTCGAGCGACCGACAATCGACATCAGCACCAGCGTCGAGTTATACGGACTCTTTCTCGACAACAGTACGTCTCGCTCGTGGTGTCGCTCGCCCGCAGTGTCGTTCGTCCGCCACTGCGCCGTTCGCACGCCGATCCCGAGACCATCATCACATCACAGCTCGGCGAGTCATGGAACGACCTACGCGCTGCGTCCTCCGGCGCAACTGACGATCCGGCGGATCTCCATCAAATCCGGATCCTGACGAAACGGGCCCGTTACGCCACCGAGATCGCGACCCCAATCATCGGCGAAGGCGCGCACGCCATTGTCGAGCGGTTCGTCGCGATCCAAGATTCGCTCGGCCATCAACGCGACCTCGTGGCGGTTCGTCAGTTCGTTACCGAGTGGTACAACTCACCCCAGGCCGTTCGCGGCATCGATCCAGCCGACGCGCGCGAGACGTGGTTGAGCGTCATCAGCGCAACGGGTCGAGTCAGCGCCGACACCTGGCGTGAACCGTTGGCCGAAGCGATCGTCTTGATCGATGACATGGATATCCGTCCGTCAGAGCGGACCAATGTTGATGAGTTCCGCCAATAGTTGCGCAGTCGCAGCGATGAGCGGGCGACGAACCACCGCCGCATCAGTCACGAGATCCTCGCCACGGTAGTCGACGCCCACCGCACCCGCTTCACGAGCGATCAAGAGCCCAGCCAGATAGTCCCAGGGATTCAGGGTCGACCGTTGGGCGACGGCGTAGGCATCGAGCGAACCATCCGCGACCAGACAGATCTCAAGGCTCGCTGCGCCAAGGGCTCGAAACTGCGCCCATCCCGCATGGCGTGTCGGCAGTCCCGAGAACGCGACGATCGCGTCGCCCAGACGCGTACACCCACTCGCGCCAATGGCCACTCCATCGCGGGTTGCTCCCGAACCTCGCTCTGCTTCGTAGGCGATGTCGGTCGAGTGGTTCACGACGTAACCGGCCACAAGTTCGTCACCCGACATCACCGCGAGGCTCGTCGCGTAGAACGGCACGCCATGATCGCAATTCGTCGATCCATCGATTGGGTCGACGATCACGGTTAGGGGCCCCGATCCCGTTACGCCGGACTCTTCACTCACCACACGCCAGCCCGCTGCACCGAGCACCCGTCGCGCCACTTCGTCGGCCACCACGTCGAGGTGGTACTGAGTCTCTCGAAGACCGGAGTAGCCGCGCCCTCGGTGCGATTCGATCGATCGGCCAATCTCATCGGCGCACTCTCGCAGACGGTCGAACAGATCACTCATCGAATCAACCGTATCGGGATACGGCTCGTGGATGGCACGAGCCGAAGGTCGAGTATCCCCCTACACTTCTTAACGGCGGAACCCGACTCGTCGGGGCAACGAGACTACTGGAGACGTCGATGAACGGGTTGGGTATGCGTCGCCCCGCCGCGCGCCATCTCCTCGCGGTGCTCGTAGTGATACTCGCATCGACGTTTGTGCAGACAATCGATTCAATTGCCCCCGCGATCGGGGCGAGCCCGCGATTCCCGGTGGCCGCCGGCGTGATCCGTCCAGCCGCCCGATGCCCGTGGGTTCTCCAATCCAGCCGTCACAGCGCGTCACCCTCGACCCTCGCCTTTGAGGTCGTACGCCACATGACTTTGGCGCAAAAGGTTAACTTCATCGAACTCTCCACGTATCCCCCACTGGAGAACGCTAACGTCGGCATTCCGAACCTTTGTATACCGCCACTCACGTTGACCGACGGACCTAACGGTGTCGCCAACGGACTGCAATTCGTTACGCAGTTACCGGCCGCCATCGCGATCGGTGCCACCTTCGACCCGTCCCTGGCTCGTGCGGTCGCTGGCGTGCTGGCGAGCGAGGCCCGCGCTAAGGGCATCGACGGCGTACAGGCGCCCAACCTCAACCTGGCGCGTGTGCCGGTAAGCGGTCGGATCTTCGAGACCTACGGTGAGGATCCCTATCTCTCCTCCGTGCTCGGCGTGGCCGCAATTCGAGGAATCCAGTCTCTGGGTGAGATTTCCGACGCCAAGCACTTCACCGCCTACACCCAAGAGACCGCCCGCGCGCGCCTTAATCAACGTGTGTCGGCGCGCGCTTTAGCCGAGATCTACAACGCCCCCTTCGAAGCCGCGGTACGACAGGGACACGTGGCGTCACTCATGTGTTCCTACGGGTCACTGAATGGCGTCAATACGTGTTCGAGTCCCTACGTCTACCAGACGCTGCGATCATGGGGATTCACGGGATTCGTCCGTTCCGACCTCGGGGCAGTCGACAATCCCGTCGCCGCGCTTCGCGCCGGAATCTCCATGATTAAGCCGATCAATACCGCTGGCTTAATCAATGCCGTCCTGCACCACCGGCTCGCGATTGCCGTCCTCGATCGCGCGGTCCACGCAATCCTCGTTCCCATGTTCGCGCTGGGACTCATCGCGCATCCCCTCCGGCTCTCACTGAGCGCCGTCGTTTCAACACCCGCCCACGTCTCCATTGCGTTACGCGCGGCCGAAAGCGGTGTCGTACTGCTGAAGAACCGAAACCGGGTACTCCCGCTCCCCGCCGCTCCACGATCGATCGCGGTGATCGGTCTCGCAGGGAATCGGCTTCCGGTCAGCGCCGGCGGCGGCAGCGCCGCGGTGGTGGCGACCTCCGTGGTCACCCCGTTCGACGCTCTACGCCACGCCTTTGCGGGTCGCGTGCGCGTGACCTACGCGCCCGGGGACATCTACATCCCTGACGTCAAGTCGCGGCGCGATATCGTCATCGAGTCGGGGACCCCGCTCAAATTGATCACCCGATTCGGCCAGGTCGGCGAACCAGGCAAGGCGGACATCGGCATCGACCATGGCGGCAACGTGACACCGAGTGTCGCCACGGCGACGGCGCCCGGCAGAGGCGATAACTGGATGACGTCGCAAGTGAAGTTTCGCGCCAAACGAACGGGGGTCTACGACGTCGCCTTTCGACAGTTCGGCGATACCTGGGTGTACGTGAACAATCGACTGCTCATCGCGTCGCGCGGACTGCACTCGCCCGACCTGATCACCACCGCGATCAATTTCAAGTCCGGTCGGACCTACACGTTGCGAGTCACGTGGTTTGACATCCGCAATCATCCGGCACCGACCTTCGACCTCGTCGACGCCACGCCGGCGATCAACAAAGCTGTTCGGATCGCCCGACACGCGCGGTACGTGATTGTTGTAGCGAGCGATCTGACCTCGGAGGGGGCGGACCGACCTAATCTCAGCCTGCCGGGTGATCAGAACTCACTGATTCGCGCTGTCGCGGCCGCGAATCCACGCACTATCGTCGTGCTCGAGACCGGTGGTGCGGTGACCATGCCGTGGCTGGGGCACGTTGCGGCCGTCCTCGAGGCGTGGTTTCCGGGTCAGGTCGACGGAGCCGCAATCGCGCCCGTCCTGAGCGGAGCCGTCGATCCCTCGGGCCGTCTGCCACTCACGTTTCCCACCTCCATGGGTGCCACGCCGATCTCATCGCCGCCCCTGTTCCCCGGGGTTGACGGATCGGTCGAATTCACGCCCGGTCTTCAAATGGGGTACCGCTGGTACCAGGCCAATCACGTACGTCCACTGTTCCCTTTTGGATTCGGCCTTTCCTACACCAGTTTCGCCCTGGGTCACGCCCGACTCCGACGAACCGCCACCGGTGTGAGCGTCTCGCTGGGCGTCACCAACACCGGTCGTCGGACCGGAGCGGACGTCGTCCAGCTCTACGTTTCCTACCCCGCCAGTGCTGGCGAGCCCCCCGAACAGCTGCGCGCGTTCGCCCGGGTGCTCCTGAAAGCGGGAAGGACGACGCACGTCACCCTGTCGGTGGACCGACGCGGCTTCGAGATCTACCACGGTGGGACCTTCACCGTCGTTCCCGGCACGTACGGCTTCGACATCGGCCAGTCCTCGGCCAATCTCCCGATTCGTCTTTCCCTGAGGCTCTAGATCTGGCCGACGTCGCAACACGTGACACGTCGACGACTAATCTTGAAGTGATGGCCGCCATCGACGTCGCCGGTTTCGTAGCCGATCTCAAGGACCACGCGGTCACCCACGGGTTCCACGTGCACGACGAACGACATTTCGTTGAGACCTACTCCTTGCGTCAAGCGTGGGAAGTTGACCTCCACCCCGAGGACGGGTGTGGTGGCCCCGTGGACCTCCACGTCGAGCTCGACGTCGACCCGAGGACCCTTCTCGCCTTCGAGGACGCGGTACTGGGCCTGCCCGATGACGTCGATCCGCCCGACGATTTCCACTTCCCCTTGATCCTGACGTGGAGCCTGCCGCCGATGCCCCACGGCCCCGACCTCTTGCGTTTGGCCATCGACCTCGCACCGATCGGCGGCGTCGACCTGCCGCTTGAAGTCACCGCGACCGATACGTTCGCCTCGCCCACCGAGACCAGTGAACGCCGGATCGCCATCGTTGCTCGTCGTGCGATCTCCCTAAGCCAGGTGGCCAAGGGCGAGGATCCGCTGTGCGACGTCTTCGAGCACGGACGAACGATCAGTGATTTCTTGCTTCAAGCCGCGGACTCGTGGCTGGCCTGATTCGACGACTGGTTCCCTTCGTCCTCGTAGCTACGTCGGCGCTGGCGCTCAGTTCGTGCGGCACCTCCGGTGCGGTGTCCCAGGCCCGCATCGCTTGTAAATACGTTGACCAATCGCTGGCGATCTACCGTCAAAGCACGCGGCCCGGCATCACCGATTCGGCGCGAGCGAGTCTGCAGTCCAACGCGCTCGCCGTCTTGCTTCGTGCCACGCCGTACGCCGCTTCAGCGACTTCCAGTGACGGCGGCTGGAACCCATTGATGACCACGATCAACGAGGCCGAGCGGGTTCCCATCGTCAACCTGATCCCGTCACTAACCAACCTGTGTCGGATCGCCCAATCCCCAACGCCGTATCTTTGATCCTGAATCGTCAGCACCGGTCGTACGAAACACCGGCGCGGCCTAGTCGGTAAAGCGTTCGTAGAGCCACTCGAGAGAATTCTCATCGAGCATCGCATCCTCCCAACCCTCGAGCTGATCCTCGACGGCACCCAGTGACCCAACGGTGGCGATGACGACGACGGTCAAGCCGCTCACCGGTTCATCGGCTACGAGGAAATCCCCGAAGATGTCCTCGCTCACCGTCGCCTCGGGACCGATCATCAGGTAGAGCTCGCCCGTGGCCTCGACCCAGGACAAGCGATAGGTATTGCCCGTTGCGTCGGTCCACTCGTCGCCGAACTCGAACTCCGCGCTTTCACGGCGCGCTTCATTCTGCTGGTAGAACGCTTCGATGTCCATGGGGGCAGCCTAGGCCGTGTATGTGCGTGACGCTATGCGCAGTCCTTGACACGATGCGCGTCATGAAAACTGGCGTGATTCGAGTTGTCCAACGGTGTGCGCCGCTACGCGCACGTCCCGGTGTACTTCGTCCCATGACAATTACCTACGACCTACTCAGTCAGCTTCGCTCCGATTGGCGACACGTCGCCCACCGAAGCCCTTCGGAGGCTGCGTTGCACCAGCTTCGCGAACGCCACCCCGACGCACCACTCCAGGGAATCGCGGATCTCGGCGACCTGGTCGACGCGCTCGAGATCGGCGCCGGACGTTCGGTGCTGGAACGTGCGCGACTGGTTCAAATCATGCTCCAGGGGGCTGCGGACGCCAACGTCCACCGCGCACTACTCCAGACACTCTTGCCGGGAATCGTGAATGTCTGTCGCCAACTCCGCTTCGGCGCGGGTGTCGTAAGCGAACCGAGTGAGACGCTCGGCGTCGCGATCGCGCTGGCGAGCGAGCTACTGACCGAGTGGGCCGGGCAGTCTCGCCCCTTCGCGGCACCCGACATCCTGTCAGCGGTTCGCGGACGACTGCGGCGTTGGTTGCTCAAGGAGAAGGCCGCGAAGCAGGCGGCCGGAGGTCTCGACGACGACGTCGTCGCCTCAGACGACTCGCCCCTCGAGCGCCGACTCGCCAGCTACTGCGGCGGACCTCATGACCGGCTGGCCCGGCTCACGTACGCCCGGGTCTACGAGGGTCGATCGTGGCGCGAACTCGCCGGAGTCGACCACTCCGCGCCGCAATCACTACAGAACGAACTTCAACGCTTCGCCTACCGGTTCCTCGTGTGAGCGGCCATGACGTCATCCAGTTTGGCGGCGGAACGCACGCGTCGGTACGGTGGAATCATGATCCTTCGCGTGACGTCGCTGCGAGCGGCGCACCTGGTCTTATGGTCGAGCCCGATCTTGTTGCTCGTCCTCGTCTTAATGGTCTCGAGTCCGCCGAAGTCCATCGCGCACTCTCGTGGCACCACCTTGCGCGCAGCGGCGCCGACGACGAGTGCCGAGTCGACGACAACCCTGACGAGGTCAGTGACACCGAGGTCCACGTCCTCCACGTCACCGACACCGACGCCGACGCCGACGCCGACGATTCCGACGATTCCGACTGTGCCAGGCGCGACCGCGACCGCGAGGTCCGCGCTGCCATCAGTGACTTCGACCGTCGCGATCGCGCCGCCAGCCGGCTCAGCGCTAATCGCCGCCGCCGCCAGCGGCGCGCTCGTCGGCGATCTCTCATCGGTCGGGTCGACCAGCGACGTCCCGCTCCAGGGCCCCGGGACCTGGGTGGTCCAGTCGAGCGCACCGATGCTCGCGCAACTGACGTGCTCGGGACTCACCCAGCCGGTCACTACGACGATCAGCATCGACTCGATCACGGCGTGTCGGCTTCACCTGATCAACGGTTCGCCCGAACCCGTTCACTGGCAGATCGTTCCCACGCCGTGAGACGTTTCGCCTCGGGACCGCTGCACGGCGTCGCCCTCGGTGTCTACTTTCTGCTGACCCCGTACGTCGTCGTGACCAAGTGGTCGGTCGCCGCTCAACGCGCCGACGCCACCCTGATTCGGGTGCTACTCGTCGCGCTGACGTTGTTCTGGTTCGTCTTTGTCATCCAACTGGTGCGCAATGTCGCCCGACTTCGCCACGGCGCGGTGATCGGACTCGGCGGGACGGCCTGGCTCGCGGGGCTCATCGTTGCCGCACTCGCGCTGGGACCCGCCGTGTCTGGCGCGCGTCCATCGAGCCCGTCCGTCCACAGCGCCGCCGCAACGACGGTTCACCACGTCGACCCGTCGCCACGGCCCCGGGCGAGCGACGCACTCGGGGCGCTGCCCATGGCTCTCATGGCCAAGCGACGTCGAGACCAGTCGCGATTCGAACAGACGGACGACGAGGACATTGATGACCTGATCGCCCTGCTGCGCAACGCCGACCCGTCGCTGGTCAGCCACCTGCGCCGAGCGATCGGCACGCGACGAGACGGCGTTATCCGTGTGGCCCGAGACTTCGCCTTCGCCGCACCGTTACTCGACGACGAACCGGTCGTCGCGTGCGTTGTGGACGATGACGACCTCGAACCCCTTGTCTCGTTCGCGCGCGAAGGCGGAAGGCTACGAGTTCCGCCTCACTGGTCGAGGGACGACCTCGTCGACAAGATGATCGGTCTGCACGACGGCGGTCGCATCGTCGCCACCGACGTGGACTACGACTTCCTACGAGCGCTGGCCATTCGATCGGTGCGACGTCACCTCGTCATCTACCTCGGCGACGGTGATGAACTCGACGACGTATTGCGGGCCTGTGCCGTCACCGTCGATCGATCGCGCGACGTGAGCACCGAGAACGACGAGGGCACGGTGGCGTCGTACGCTGGCTTCACCGAAAGTGAACCGCGACTGGACTCTCCCGGTGTCTACGTGGAGTTGCTACGACCCGATCCGGTGATCCACGGACTCCTCGAGCCGTTCACGGCGTCCCTTCGCCGACGCAGCATCGAGATGGTGGCCTACGCCACGCTGCACCGCGGCGAGCCGATCAGTGGCGACCGGCTCCGCTCGCGCGTGCTGGTACACGCCGACGTCGACGCTTCGATGCGCACCCTCGCCAACACCGCGACGAGCGTCCGGCGAAGTCTCGGCACTGATACCGAGGGACCACGGCTCCATCCGGTCTCAGCCGACGGCCTCTACCGTCTTCACGGTGTCACCAGTGACGTCGGACTGTTTCACGATCTCATTCGAGATGCCCGACGTCGCACTGATGTCGACGCGGCACCGCTCTTGATTCGAGCCCTGAGCCTGGTGCACGGTGAGCCGCTCGTCGGCGTGCGCCACGGATTCGAGTGGTTCAGCGTCGAGGGCCACCTCGCGAAACTCCAGCGTGACGGCGAATGGGCCGCGCTGGTCCTCCACGACGTGTCTCTCGCCACGGGTGACGTTGAGCGCGCCTATTGGGCGATCGAGCGGGGCCGACTCCTCGATCCCTTCAGTGACGTGCTGGCCGATGCGCTCGCCCAGGTACCGCGGTTACGCGAGTTTCGCCGCAATCGAACTGGCGCTGCGTAGGACGAGTCCGTCGGCGCCAGCCGAACTGTAGCGGTGCGCCGGCCGCTCGCGAGCCTCGGCGACCAGGTCGGCGAGTAGTTGGCCGAACGATACGGCTGGCTCGACGAAGAGGTGCTTGGCGAGGGAACCCGGAATGGTATTGATCTCGTTGAGGTAGACCTCGTCATCATTGGCGAGGAAGTCGATGCGAGCGACGCCACGCACCGACGCAACGCTGGCGACGGTTCGGGCAACGTCTACGATCCGTTCGGCTTGACCGGGCGCGAGAACCGCGGGGATCTCCCGAGGCGCCGAGACCATCCCTTCACCGCCAACGTACTTGTCGCGATAGTCCAGGATCTCCGACGTGACCGCGCGGCGCAAGGGCCGTTCGATCGCCGACAGGGAGAGCGTCGGATAACTTCGCACGGCGATCTGCACGTCGTGCAGGTCAGCGCGGAAGGGCTCGACGACACAGCCCAAAGCGAAGTGACTGTTCGTACGCAATCGCGCGAGAGCGGTGTCAAGGTCGCCGACCACGTCAATCCCGATTGACGAGCCGCCATAACGCGGTTTCAAGATGTAGGGCCCATCAAACGGCATCGACGATGTCGCGTCGCTCAACAAGACGCGCGGCAGCGTCGGCAGCCCGGCGGCCGCGGCGACGGCACCAAAAGACCATTTGTCCATCCCGAGCGCGGCCCCGGCAACCGTCGGCCCCGTGTAGGCCAGACCGGCGAGGTCGAGGACGCCCTGAAGCGTTCCATCCTCACCCGGGCCACCGTGCGTCGCCAGCACGGCGAGGTCGACGTCGAGGCGACGATCTTTACCGAGGCGTCCACCCGTGGTGAAAAAGCCGCCGCCGTCACCGAGGCGAAGCGTGAGCGGTGACGAACCCCGGGGCACGCCATCGACGAAGGCCTCGGCTTCCACGTCGCCGCTGACCTGGTAAAAGTGGCCGGTCTTGGTCCAATAGATCCCCGTGGCGTTCGTCTCGCTGCGACGCAGTTCGCGCAGGGCCTGCAGGCCCGTCAGAATCGACACGTCGTGCTCGGGCGACGGCCCGCCAAAGATCACACCACTGGACACCGCTCACCTCGTTCCTAGACCGACCATCAAGGGTAGTTGTCGGGCAGGTCGTTGAGATACAGCACCGCGTCGCCGGTGACCAAATTCTCGCGAACCCACGCCACGGCCTGCTCGCGACGGTCAAAACGTCGCGGTGGCTGCTCGTAGCCGACCGCCAGCGCCAGCGCGTTGGTCCGTCCAACCACGACGAGCTCGACGCCGAGATTGCGTGCGCGGCGCGCCAAGGTCAGGTTCTGGCCGTACTGGTCACGTCCGAGCTCAATCATCCCAGGAGTGACCAGCACTCGGCGTCCCGATATCTCGAGACCCATCAACACCTCGAGGGCCGCCGCGGCGCTCGCCGGGTTCGCGTTGAACGTGTCGTCAATCACCGAGACACCCGATGGTGCGGTCACGACGTTGGCTCGATTCGCGACCGCCGTGACCCCGCCAACGCGCCCCAGAACCTCGCGCGCATCGGCGCCGAGCTCGATGGCCGTCGCGATCGCGATCGCGAGGTTGCTCGGCTGGACACCGACGGCGGCCGGTTGCCTCGACACCTCGACGCCGTCCAGTACGACGGACCACTGCGACCCGTCACGCACCACGCGCACCCGGGCGTCCTCGGACGACGATCCGGCGAGCACGACCCGCTTACCCGACGACTCGAGACGACCGACCCAGCGACGTAACCGCTCGTCGTCGGCGTTGAGCACGACCACGGAGGCCCGCTCGGTGATCTCGAACTTGGCGGCGTCGATCACGTCGAGGGTCCCCATGCGTTCGAGATGGACGGGCCCGATGGCGGTGACCGCCGCGATCGTCGGCGGGCACCAGTCGCACATCGATCGAATCTCGCCGGGACCGAAGGTACCCATTTCCGCTATGAATACCGAGGTTCCGTCACTGAGGTTCTCATTGATGGCCCGCGACAGTCCCGCGCGGTTGTTGAAACTGCGTGGCGAGGCCACGACCGGTCCGGCCAGCAGCTGGGCGAGGTGGTTCTTCGTCGACGTCTTGCCGTACGAGCCGGTGATACCGACGACGGTCGGCGCCACGCGCGCCAAGCGTTCTTTCGCCCGCTCCACGTATTCGCGCGCGCGCCGCTCCTCGTAGGGTCCCAACAGCCGCGTCGCCAGGTCCAGGAGCACCGGCACCGCCCACACGACGATCACCGCGCCGAGCCACGGCTGGGGCGTCAGCGTACCGAGCAGACCAATAGCGAGGGCCATCACACTCGCCACGACCGCAATGGTCGTCGAGCGTCGCGTCCAACGAAGGGCACCGGTGCGGCCACGTAGGGAGAGTCCCGTCGGGCACAACCAGCCGTAGAGGATCGAGTCGGCCACCAGGACCGCGGGGTTCGCGAGCAACAGTCCAACGACCAGGCCGAGGAAGAGCACGTGACTGAGCGTGAGGGGTCGATGGAGGTTCCGACCTTGCGGCGACGACGCCGAACCCACCTGCGGCGAGGTCCAGCGCCCGAGGAACCGCGCCAGCGACGCCGCGACGTAGTGCTCGCGCTGGAGTACGCGTAGCCACCTGACCAACTGGGCGGTGTACGCGCCGACCACGGCGAGCGACGCCAGGACCGTGAGCGCGACCGTCATCGGGCCAACTCGACGATGAGATCGGCCAAAGACGACGCTGCCTCGTTGGGGACAAAGTGCCCCACGTCGGCGAGAACCCGCAGTCGTCGCGCGTCGACGTCGGGAACCGCCAGCAGTTCGTTGGCGCGCTCAGCGACCGCGACGGGCACGACCGTGTCCAGCTGACCCCACAGAAAGACGATCGGAACCTCGATGCGCGCCAACTCTTGCTCATAGCCCTCGGCCACGGTGGCCACGAGAACCTCGCGGATGATACCCGTGGCCGCTCGATAGTCCGTCGAACCGTACCGGTGTCGCGCCGCCTCGAGTCGCTCCTCGGAGAGCCAGCCGCGCTGGTGCAGCCAGCGGATGATTCGGTACGCCAGCGGTGAGCGCACGTCGACGGGGCTGCGAAGCAGCGGGGTCCCACTCACAATCACGCTCGTCACGAGTTCGGGGTGGTCCGCCGCGATCACCGTGGCGACGCGACCGCCGAAGGAGTGGCCCGCAAGGACGACCGGCCGGCCGAGTTCTGCGAGTACCGGCGCGACCATTGACGCGTAAAACCGCGCACCCCCCGCGACCGATGGGGGTGGTGAGGATCCAAACCCCGGAAGGTCAAGGGCCAACGACGATACCCCCACGCGCGACAACAGTTCTTGAACCGCGGCAAAATCCCGACCCCGTCGGGCCCAACCGTGAAGGAACACCACGTCGACGGGGCCATCGCCGGCGACCTCGCCGAACATGGTCCCGTCACCGAAGGTCCGCAGCACCCCCCAAGGTTACCGAGGCGCGGCGCCGAGCCAGCGATGACCGGTAGCGTCTGTTCGTGAGCGACGGCACCGAGTTCTCCACCGACCTGCTGGTGGGCCTGACCCCCGAGCAGCGCGAGGCCGTCACCTCTAACGCTCGCCGCTTGCTCGTGCGGGCCACCGCCGGCTCGGGCAAGACCCACGTGCTCACGTTGCGGATCCAACGCCGGATCACCCAGGGCGACTACAGCCCTGACCAGGTACTGGCCATGACGTTCACCCGTAAGGCCGGCGACGAACTTCGACGACGCCTTTACGCGTCGGGTATCCGCGACGTGCGGGCCGGAACGTTCCACCGGGCCGCGCTCACTATCGTGAACCAGTTTCGACGCGACAGCGGTCGACCGCCCGTCGTGCTCGAGACCAGTCGGCGCCGGCTGGTGGGTGCACTCGCCGCGCAGCTCGCCGACTCAGGCGTCGTTCGTCTCGACGACTGGCAGCTCCCCCGGCTCGAGCTCGAGATCGGCTGGGCACTCAGTCAGGGATTGAGCGGCGGCACCTACATCCGTCAGGCTCGGCGTCACCATCGCGAATCCCCCCTGCCGGCCGCGACCTTCGCCGACGTGCTCGATCGCTACGTCGGGCTCTGTCACAGTCGCGGCGTGCTCGACTTCGACCTCCTATTGAGCGAAGCCATCGCGCTGCTACGCAACGAACCCGCCGTGCGCGCGGCGTTTCGCCATCGCACGCCGTCGCTCTACGTCGATGAAGCCCAGGACATGAATCCCCTGCAATTCATGCTCTTGCGCGAGATGGCCGGTGAGGACCCCGACCTGTTCAGTGTCGGCGACCCGAACCAGTCGATCTACGGGTTCAACGGAGCGAGCCCCCACCTGCTCGGCGAACTCGTCAACACCTGGCCCGATACCGTGGTACTCGACCTGACCCGCAACCATCGCTCGACGGCGAGGATCGTGGCGGTAGCGAACACGCTGCTCGAGGAGGGCGCCCGCGGCATCGTCCCGGCGCGCGACGACGGCCCCACGCCACTCGTTCGGGCCTACAACACCGACGACGAGGAAGCTCATCACGTCGCCACGTGGCTACGGGTGACGCACCGCCCCGGCACGTCGTGGCGCTCGATGGCCGTCTTGGCGCGCACCAACGCCCAGCTCGACGTCGTGGCGGGAGCACTCGAGGCGGCCTCGATCCCAATCGAGCGACGCGGCCCTGATCATTCGCCCGCCTCGGACCTCTTCGTGCCATTGGATCAGGGACGCCGCGCCGAGCACGACGCGCCCGACGCGGTTGCCCTTTCGACGATCCACCGGGCCAAGGGACTCGAGTTTGAGCACGTCGCAGTGGTCGGGTGGGCTGAGGGACTGCTGCCCAACTACAACGCCACCACCGAGGTCCAGCTCGGTGAGGAGCAACGCCTGGCCTACGTGGCGATCAGCCGCGCCGAGCTCTCGCTGCTGCTCACGTGGAGTCGGGGACGCAACGATCCGCGGTACCCGGATCGAGCCCCGTCACGCTACCTGGCACCCATTGAGCGCGTCATCGCCGAAATCAATCGCCGGGACGCGCCCCTCACCGGTGACGCGCGCCGGGCCCGCCTGGCGGCTATCCGCCGTGATCTCGCCGCCGCAACCGACGAAGTAGCGTGGCCAACTGATGGGCGAACAAGCACTTCGTGAAGCACTGACCTCGCTGCTCGGCGACGGCGGGGTCACGTTCAGCCCGCACCACAACCCCGACGACCTCCACGACGAGACGCTCCACCCTGATCACGTCGAACCCTTCGCAGTCGCCTTTCCCCGTACGACCGAGGACGTCGCGGCCATCGCGCGCCTCGCCAGCCTTCACCACGTGCCGATCACGCCACGCGGCTCGGGCACGGGTCTGTCAGGAGGCGCGACACCGGTCAAGGACGGAATCGTCGTCAGTTTCGCCAAGATGAACGCCATCGGCTCGATCGATGTTCGCGACCACGTCGTCGTCGTCCAGCCCGGGGTGACCCTGCGCGAGCTCGACGAAGCGCTCGCACCACTCGGACTGCGCTACCCGGTCTACCCCGGTGAAACATCCGGTTCCCTCGGCGGCAATGTCAACACCAACGCCGGTGGCATGCGAGCCGTTCGCCACGGGGTCACGCGACAGCACGTCCTCGGGCTCGAACTCGTGCTCGTCGACGGCACGGTCATGCGCGTTGGCGGACCCGTGATGAAGTCGTCGACGGGCTATGACCTGACCCAGTTGATCGTCGGCAGTGAGGGGACCCTCGCGATGGTGACCGAGGTCACACTTCGACTCTCACCGCGCTTCGCGCACACCGCCACCGTGCTCGTTCCCTTCGCCGACCTGGGCGACGTCACGCGCGTCGTACCCCAGATCGTGGCGTCCGGCCTCGAACCGTCGATACTGGAATACGTCGACCTACTCACGATGGCGGCGATCACGCAGGCCTCCAGCCTCGAACTCGGCGTCGCCACCGAGATTCAGAATCGCACGTCGGCCTACCTCGTCATCGTGCTCGAGACCCGCACGTCGGCTCAGCTCGACAACGACCTCGCCGATCTCGCGGATCTGGTCGCCGCGGCCGGCGCCCTCGACGTCTACGTACTGCCCGGCGGTGCCGCCGCGAGACTCATCGAGGCCCGCGAACGGGTCTTCTGGGTGGCGAAGGCCGCGGGCGCGAACGAGATCATCGACGTCGTCGTGCCTCGATCTCGGGTCCCGGAGTTTCTCGACCGCGCCAACGTGCTCGGCGAACGCTACGGCGCTTTCGTCGCCGGTTGCGGCCACGTCGGCGACGGTAACGTCCACCTGTCGATCTATCAGAACGACGATGAGCGACGCGGGGCGATGCTGCACGAACTCTTCGCCGCCGGTCTCGAGCTCGGCGGACAGATCTCGGGCGAGCACGGTATCGGTCGCGACAAGCAGGCGGCCTTCCTCGCGCTCAGCGACCCCAACGTGCTGGCCCTGCAGCGACGGCTCAAGAGCGCCTTTGACCCGTCGGGACTCTTGAATCCCTTCCGACTCCTCGACGACCGGATCCGGTCGTGAACGGCGCGCACGCCCTGCTCGCGACGATGCGCGCCAACGGGGTCACCACGGTGTTCGCGAACCCCGGCACGTCGGAGATGCACTTCGTCGCAGCGTTGGATGACGTCACCGACGTGCGCGCCGTGCTCTGTCTCTTCGAAGGCGTGGCGACGGGGGCTGCCGACGGCTACGCGCGCGTGACCGGACGGGCGGCGGCGACACTGTTGCACCTCGGACCGGGACTCGCCAACGGCTGGGCGAACCTGCATAACGCCCGACGGGCGCGCGTGCCGCTGCTCAACGTCATTGGCGACCACGCGACCTATCACGCTCGATACGACGCACCGCTTCAGAGTGACATAGCCGCCGTCGCGGGCGCACTCGAGGGCTCCGTTCACAACCCCCGCCGGCCCGACGACGTCGCCGGCGACACCGCGCGCGCCATCGGCGACGCCTACGGTCCGCCGGGGCGCGTCGCCACCCTCATCCTGCCCGCCGACGTGTCGTGGGGCGAGCTCGCGACACCACCGACCTCGTGGCCCGTGGCCGCGACCCCTGACGCGACCGAAATCAACGAGGAGCTCCTCGACCTGGCCGCCGCGCGGCTGCGCACGACGCGATCGGCCATCTTTCTCGGGGGGGCGGCCACCACGGCCGAACTGCTGGGTCTCGCCGAGCGGGTCGGCGCCGCGAGCGGCGCGAACGTGATGGTCGAGACCTTCCCCACCGCGATGGATCGCGGCGCGGGCGTCTTTCAGCCGGAGCGGCTCATCTACCTGAGCGAGTTCGCCGCCGCCCAGCTCGCCGAGCTCGAGACCCTCGTCCTGATCGGCGCGGACGAACCAGTCGGCTTTTTCGCCTACCCCGACGTGGCGAGCCGGCTCGTCGCGAAGGACTGTGAAGTACTCGCGCTGGCGCCGCCCGGCAGCGACGCCGGTGCGGCGCTCGCGGCGCTGGTTGATCTGCTCGACGCGCCCCGGGTCGCCGTCGCGAAGGGCCGCGCGCCCGAAGCACCGAGCGGTGCGCTGAACGCCCAGAGCCTCGCCGCCGCGATCGCCGCCACGCTTCCCGAGGGTGCGATCATCAGTGACGAGTCCAACACGAGTGGCATCCACCTCTACGGCGCGACCACTTACGCCGCACCGCACCGACTCCTGACCCTCACCGGCGGCGCGATCGGCTTCGGACTGCCCGTCGCCGTTGGCGCGGCGGTCGGTTCGGGCGCCCGGGTAATCGCCCTCGAGTCGGACGGCTCGATGATGTACACCATCCAAGCGCTGTGGACAATGGCCCGCGAGGGTCTCGACGTCACGGTCGTCGCCCTGTCCAACCACCGCTACGCCATCCTCGACTTCGAACGCCAGCGGGTTGGCGTTACCGCTGTGGGCACCGCCAGCGAACGACTCTTCGCGTTGGACCAACCGACCATCGACCTCTGTAGCGTCGCGCGAGGGCTGGGCGTGCCCGCCACATTGGTCACCTCGGCCGACGAACTCGTCGACGCACTTCGTCGCTCCTACGCCACCCCCGGACCATCGTTCATCGAGGTACCGCTGGCGTCAGCCTTCTGAGGCGACGTCGAACTCGGCGACCACCGGGGCGTGGTCTGATGGCTTTTCTCCTTTGCGCGCGTCACGATCGACGTAGCCGGCGGTTGCCGCACGGTTCAGCGACTCGTCAACGAGCAGCAGGTCGATGCGTAGTCCGTGATTCAGATGGAATGAGCCGCCGCGATAGTCCCACCACGAGTACGCCGGCTCGTTCGGGTGCAGTACGCGGATGAGGTCGACCAGACCCGTCGACTCGATCGCGCGGATGGCCTCGCGTTCGGGGTCGCTGACGTGGGTCGCGCCGACGAAACTCGACGGGTCCCAGCAGTCAAGGTCCGTCGGTGCGACATTGAAATCGCCGCCGAGGACGAACGGACCCGCGCCACGGTTCGCCGCGAGCTCGCGCAGTCGGCCCAACCAGTCGAGTTTGTATCGGTAGTGGGGGTCCTCGAGAGACCGCCCGTTAGGGACGTAGCAGGAGTAGGCCCGCACACCGCCACACGTCGCTCCGATGATGCGCGCCTCGGGATCGTCGTCACCGAAGCCCCGCTGCACGTCAACCACGCCAACCCTCGAAAGGATCGCCACGCCGTTCCACTGTCCCTGGCCGTAGTGGGCGACGTCATAACCCAGTTGCGCGAACGCACCGACGGGAAACCGATCGTCGGTCGACTTGGTCTCTTGGACGAGGACCACGTCGGGACGCGCGGCCTGTAGCCACGACGTCAAGCGAGGCAGCCGCGCCGCGACCGAATTGACGTTCCAGGTGGCGACTTTCACGTCACGTCAGCGAGCACGAAGAGAAGGTCCGCCTCGGCGGCGACCTCGCCACCGACTGACGCCACGCCGTGACCCTTGCCCGCCCGCGCCGAGAGGCGGGTCATCTCGCAGTAGAGCGTCACCGTGTCGCCGGGGATCACCTGACGACGGAACCGAGCGTGTTCGACGCCACCGAACAGGGGTAGGCGCCCGCGGTATCGTTCGTCGGCCAGCACCGCGACCCCGCCGCACTGGGCGAGGGACTCGAGCAAGAGCACGCCGGGCGTGGTGGGGCGACCCGGGAAATGTCCCGGAAAGAACCACTCGTCACCGCGCAGCGTCCACGTGCCGGTCGCGTGATGGCCGGGCTCGATCTCGAGCAGCTGATCGAGCAGCAAGAAGGGCTCGCGGTGCGGCAGCCAGTCCCGGGGGTTGAGCGAGAGGTCGTTCACGCGAGGGCCAGTTCTGCGATTCGACGATCGGGGTCCACGGTGATCAGACGGAACGTGCGCCGGTCACCGCGCTTTAAGACGTCTCGCGCCCGGGGCGGTGGCGGATCGCCGAGCAGTGTCGTCGGGGCGTAGCACTCGACCTGGCCACCCTTGAAGGTGACCGTGATCACCGCGCCGTGCGACGTGAAGGTCGTGACCTCTCCCTCGAGACGCGAGCCGACCTTGTACGCAGAGCGAAAACGGGCGAAGACGTCCTCGGGATTGACCGGCTGTCGACCGCGTCGCAGCGCCACCACTGGGGTGGTCGGCGGTGTCGACGGCTCGGGCACCGGGGTCTGCGGCTTGGCAGGCGCGGCGGACTTGGCCACTCGCTTGGTCGCCGCCTTGGCCGGTGCGACCTTTTTCGCGGGCGCCTTCTTCACCGCTTCGACCTTCTTCGCGGCCTTCGTCGCGCCATTGGCCACGGCGGTCCTCGTCGGTGACGGCTCAACACTGCCGCGCACCGCCTTGGCCGTCCGCTTGGACGTGCGCGCCGGCTTCTCAGCCTGCTTTTCGGTCGGCTTCTCGGCCGGCTTTTCGGCCGGCTTCACGGGTTCCTTCTCGCGTTCGTTCTCGCGTGACCTCTTGGAAGTCCTCTTCGCTGCCGGGGCCTTGACGGCTGGCTTGGCGGGCGTGATCGTGGTGCCAATGGACGGAGTGACCCCCTCGGGCATCAGCACCGCGAGCTTCTTGACCGCCCGCGAGCTCTTCGCGCCGCGCACCGGCAGGCGCGGGGTGAAGATCCACCCCACCCCGGGAACGGGCTTGCCGCCGATGAGCCGTCCTTCGTCGAAGAGCCACGGGTAGATGGCGTGGAACTCCTGGAACGAATCGTTGCTGAGCACGACCCCGTTGATACGATCGGCGATCTTCAAGATGAAGGCGTCACCACGGCCAATCGCGCCGGCGGGTGGGGTCACGATCGTACCGTCGAGCTCGCGGTCCTTGAAACGCCCCCGTTCCACGCTCGCCACGCGGTGCCCGAAGCTCGCGTCCACGACGACGACGATTTCCGCCCGGGGGTTCTCCTCTTCAAAGGCGCTGATCGCGTCGTCCAGTTGACTGAGACTCGGGTCGACGCGGCCCTCGGTGGCGAGGTTGGAACCGTCGATCACGACGCGCAGCCGTGTGCGGGCCGCACTCACCCGATCGCCCGGGTCAACAAGTCGGACTGCTCGGCCACGTGGATGAGCGAACTACCCGTCGCGGGACTCGCCGATTCGGCGCGCGCGACGTGGCTCAGTGCGACGTCTCGAAGCTGACGGTGCACCTGGTGATGGACGAAGGGCCACGCACCCATGTTCTCGGGCTCCTCCTGGAGCCACACCACCTCGGCCAGGTTCGGGTACGTCTCGAGGACGGCGTCGATCTCGCCGTGGGGCCACGGGTATAGCTGTTCCACGCGCACGATAGCCACGTGATCGGCCCCGACCTCGGCTCGTCGCGCGAACGCCTCGTGAGCGATCTTGCCCGAGGCGAAGACGACCCGCGTTACGCGGTCGTGTTCGGCGTTGGGGTCATCGATCACCGTTTGGAATGAACCGCGTTCGAACTCGCTCAACGCCGAGCGGGTCTGGGTCGCGCGAAGCATCGACTTGGGCGTGAAGACGATGAGCGGCGTGACCGTTTCGCGGGCCACCTGGCTGCGCAGGAGATGGAAGTACTGCGCGGCACTCGTCGGTTGGGCGATGCGTAGGTTGTTGCGCGCGCACAGCGAGAGGAACCGCTCGATCCGCCCGCTCGAGTGCTCCGGACCCTGACCCTCGTAACCGTGCGGCAGCAGCATCACCAGTCCGGCTCGCTGTCCCCACTTGTCCTCGGCCGCCACGAGGAAGTTATCGATGATGATCTCTGCGCCGTTGACGAAGTCACCGAACTGCGCCTCCCAGGCGACCAGCGAACGATTCGCCTGGACTGAGTAGCCGTATTCGAAGCCCAGCGCCGCGTACTCGCTGAGGAAGGAGTCGCGCACGGTGAAGAAGCCCATCGAGTCCAGGTTCGCGAGCGGGATGTGCTGGTCGCCCGTCTGATAGTCGATGAGCGCCGCGTGGCGGTGCGAGAACGTGCCGCGCCGCGAGTCCTGGCCGATGAGACGCACGTTGGTGCCGTCGACGAGCAGTGAGCCCAGCGCCAGCGCCTCGCCCAGCGCCCAGTCAACCTCGCCGCCGTCGAGCAACGCGCGACGTTGGGCGAACTGACGCTCGAGTTTGGGGTGAATGGTGAACCCGGCCGGCGCGGACATCGTCGCCGACGCCACCGCCATCAGCACGTCGTGGTCCACACCCGTCTCGGGCGCCGGTGCATCCGGGGAAAACTCCGTAACCGGCACCCCGTGCAGCGTCGGCACGGGAACGGTGCGAACTTCGTCGAGCACGCTCTGGAGTCGGGCGTTGAACTCGTCGAGGGCCCGTTCGGCCTCCTCGAGCGAGATGTCACCGCGGCGCACCAGGGTTTCGGTGTAGGCCTTTCGCACCGAGCGCATCTGATCGATGATCTTGTACATCTGGGGCTGGGTGTAGCTCGGGTCATCGCCCTCGTTGTGTCCGTGACGCCGATAGCAGACGATGTCGATCACCGCGTCGCGCTGGAACGTCTGGCGATAGTCGAAGGCGAGGCGCGCGGCGCGCGCGCAGGCCTCGGGGTCGTCTCCGTTGACGTGAAAGATCGGAGCCTGAATCATCTTGGCCACGTCGGTCGGATAGACACTCGAGCGCGCCGACTCGGGCGCGGTGGTAAAGCCGACCTGGTTGTTGATGACGATGTGGATCGCGCCGCCGATGTGGTAGCCCGAGAGTTGCGAGAGGTTCAGCGTTTCGGCGACGACTCCCTGCCCGGCGAAGGCCGCGTCACCGTGGACCAGGATAGACAGATAGGGGTATCGCTCAACGGGGGCGTTTGGCACCGAGCCGTCGCCGGGTCGCACGACGAGATCCTGTTTGGCCCGCACGATCCCTTCGACCACGGGGCTGACCGCTTCGAGGTGCGAGGGGTTCGACGCCATCGAGACGTCGATCGTGACGCCGTTGGCGTTGCGGAAGGATCCGTGAGCACCCTTGTGGTACTTGACGTCCCCGCTCCCTTGCACGCTCTCGGGATCGAGGTTGCCCTCGAACTCCGAGAAGATGTCGCTGTAGGACTTGCCCACGACATTGGCGAGGACGTTCAACCGACCGCGGTGGGCCATCCCGATAACCGCCTCGTGCACACCGTCGTCGGCGGCGGCGTCAAGGATGGCCTGCAGCGCGACGATGGTCGACTCGGCGCCCTCGAGTCCGAACCGCTTCTGACCGACGTAGCGGGAGTGCAGGAACCGCTCGAAGACCTCGGCCTCGTTGAGCGCCCCGAGCACCCGGCGCTGCTCATCGGCGCTGAGCGACGTCTTCACGCCCTCGACGCGAGCTTGGATCCATCGCTTCTGCGCGGGGTCCATGATGTGACCGTATTCAATGCCGGTGGTGCGGCAGTAGGCGTCACGCAGGATGGCGAGGATCTCTTCGAGGGTCGCTTCGTCCCGGCCGGCCAGACCACCGGTGATGAATCGGCGTGGCAGATCCCAGATCGAAAGTCCGTAGGTCGACAACTCCAGCTCATCGTGGATCGGCGGCGGATCGCTGTGCAGGGGGTCCAGGTGCGCGTAGAGGTGACCGCGGACGCGGTACATGTTGATCAGCTCCTGGACACGGATCTGCTTGAGAATGCGCTCCGACTCGTCCTCGCCGGCTGGCGGATTGCGGTCCAGGGACCACCGCGACGGCTCATACGGGATACCCAGCGACGAGAACACCTCGTCGTAGAACTGGTGTCCGCCGGTCAGACATTCGGCGACGAATTTGAGAAACAGACCGGACTCCGCGCCCTGAATGATCCGATGGTCGTACGTAGAGGTCAGATTCATCACTTTGCCGACGCCGAGTTCGGCCAACGCCCGGGTGTCGGCGGCCTCGAAGCCCGCCGGCCAGGTGAGCGCCCCGACGCCGATGATCGCGCCCTGACCCGGCATGAGCCGCGGAACCGACTGAACCGTACCGAGTGTTCCGGGGTTCGTCAACGACACCGACGCCCCAACGAAGTCGTCGGCGCCGACCTTTCCGGTGTGCACCTTGCGGATGAGGTCCTCGTACGCGAGCAGGAACGTTCGAAAGTCCATGGCGTCGGCGTCTCGAATCACCGGCACCATGAGGTTACGGGTGCCGTCGCTCTTTTCAACGTCAACCGCTAGACCGAGGCCAACGTGATCGTGGCGCAAGATCCCGGGCGTCCCCTTCTGGTCAACGGCGTCGACGAAGGAGGCGTTCATCGCCGGGATCGCGACGAGCCCCTTGATAATGGCGTAGGCGATGAGGTGCGTGAAGGAGACCTTCGCGCCACTGGCCCGGCTGAGCGACGCGTTCAGGGCCGAGCGGTTGATCTCGAGGAGTCGCGCCGAGACCGACCGGACGCTGGTGGCGGTCGGAACGGCGAGGCTCGCGTTCATGTTCGCCACGATCCGCGCCGCCGCACCGCGTAGCGGCGTCGCCGCGTCGTTCACTTCGAATGCGACGGGACTCGGTGCCGGCACTCGACTCGCGACGGCAGACGCCACGGTCGGGACCGTCGAACGCTGGTAGTCGGCAAAGAACTCACGCCAACTGACAGCGACCGACTCAGGGTCGGCGAGAAATCGATCGAACATGTCGTCCACGAGCCAGGCATTGGGCCCAAAGGAACCCTTGATTGGCTCGGACGAAGGAGTGGAAGGTGGTGGCGTCACCCCACCAGACTAGGGCCCGCGCGGTCAATTTGGTTTGGCCTCCCACCCGGTGCCGTCCAGTAGATTGCCTACGTGACGGCTCCTGACCCACCCCGCGGACTGCGCGCGGTGGCGTCCCCCGTCGCCGGACTCGCCGTCGCCGAGCGTCGAATTGACGAACCACTCGCCACGCTCATCTGCGTGCACGGAGGACTCGATCGTGGTGGCTCCTTCGCGCGTCTCGCGCGACGCGTCGATCGCTTTGACGTCGTTGCCTACGACCGGCGCGGGTATCAGGGCTCACGTGGTGCTGGACCGGTTTCGCTCCGGGACCACGCCGACGATCTCATCGCCCTGGCGAAGGCCGAGGCAACGCACCGACCCGTGATCGTCTTCGGTCACAGCTTCGGCGGCGTTGTTAGTTTCGCCGCGGCCCTGCGCGAACCGTCGCTCTTCGCCGTGGTGATCAACTTCGAAGCGCCACTGCCGTGGGTCCTCGAACGAGATCACAGTCGAATCAGTCCCGGTGCCGATCCCTCCGAGGAGGCCGAGCGTTTCTTCAAACGAATGGTCTCCGCCGAAACCTGGGAACGGCTGAGCTCGAGCGAACGCGACTCGCGACGAGCCGACGGTCCGGCCCTCGTCGCCGATCTCTCCGTGCTGATCCAGCCCGAGCCCTTCCGCGTCGCCGACATCGAGGTGCCAACCGTCTACGCCTTTGGCGACTGGGCGCGCGCGCCGTACTATCGCCAGTTGACCGCGATACTTCACGCGCAGAATCCCCTGATCCGCTCGGTTGAACTGCCCGGCGCCGGACACGGAGCGCACTTGAGCCACCCCGATCAACTCGCCCGGCTGATCGACCAATCATGGAACGACCTATGCGCGTCGGTCTGACGGGGGCGTCCGGGCTGATCGGTCGCGCCACCGCGACCGCGCTTCGCGAACGGGGCGACACGGTCGTCACGTTCGTTCGCCCCACCGGCGGTGCCGCGACCGGCGAAACGATCCGCTGGGATCCGGCCACCGACGTCCTGGACGACGACGACCTGCGCCGCGTCGGGGGTCTCGACGCGATCGTGAACCTCGCGGGGGCTGGCATCGGAGACCGGCGCTGGAGTGACGAGCGTAAGACGCTCATCCTCCAGTCTCGACTGGCCTCGACGACTCTCGTGGTGAGGGCGATCCAGTCTCTGGCGAGCGGCGTCGGCGCGCTCGCCAGCGGATCGGCGATCGGCGTCTACGGCTCGCGCGGTGACGAAGTGCTCGATGAGACCTCGACGCACGGCGGCGACTTCCTCGCCGACGTGTGCCAGTCCTGGGAGGCGGCCGCCCAGACGGCGAGCACCTCGGGGACCGTCGTGACGGCATTGCGCACCGGCATCGTCATGAGTGCCGCGGGAGGCGCCCTGAAACGTCAACTCCCCCTCTTCAGGGCTGGTCTCGGGGGAACGCTTGGCAGCGGGCGCCAGTGGTTGAGCCCGATTGCCCTGACCGACGAGGTTCGCGCCATTCTGTGGCTGATCGACCACCCCCAGGCGGGGCCCGTTAACCTCAGCGCACCTGATCCGGTTACTAATCAGACGTTCACGCGCTTATTGGCTAGAGCGGTACGGCGCCCCGCGGTGCTTCGTGTGCCGGCCGTCGCCCTCTCGATCGCGCTCGGTACCGAACTCGTCCACGAAGCCGTTCTCGCTAGTCAACGGGTTCAACCGACGGCCTTGCTCGAACGCGGGTTCCACTTCACCTACCCATCGACGACTGAGATCCTGGCCGCAGCGGTTTGCTGAGCGACAACCGCTTCGCCGCGTTCGCCCACCCTTGGCCGCGAATCTCGAGACGCTTCGCGAATCCGACTGGGGCCAGTCGGACCGTCGAGCAGTTTGGCCCTCGACCCACCCGCGGCGGGGTTGGCGATCATTCCGCTCGGTGCGGCCATCAGAGAGCATGCGCTGGTGACCAGGTCACAAGGGGTTTCTTCTCAGTAAATTCTCAATGTTTTTTGTTGCTCCTGCCACCCCTAACCAACATAAGACTGGGATAAGGTGAGGACATCGTCACAAAAGGGTGACGAGAACTGGCCACAGCGATGTGACCACTAGGGGAGGTTGAATCAATGAATGTCCGTCGAAGGTTCCGACTCGGCGCAACGCTGGCTATTTCGGCCAGTTCGTTGGCGCTGGGCCTCACACTGGCTGGTCCGAGCCCAAGCGGCGCGTCGACTCCGAAGGGAACGATAACGTTCGCCGAGGCTCCGCAGACCCCGCCGAACTACATCTTTCCTTACGTGGGATTCGCTAACTTCTCCGTCTCGACCTTGAACCAGTTTCAGATGCTGATGTTCCGACCGCTGTACTGGTTTGGTATGGGTACGTCTCCAGCCTTCGTGCCGAAGATCTCCCTCGCTTATTCGCCACAGTGGAGCAACAACAACAAGACCCTCGTGATCAAGACCAAGGGATGGAAGTTCGCTGACGGTCAGACCGTTGACGCGCAGTCAGTCATGTTCTTCTTGAACCTGTACAAGGCCGACCCCAAGGCGTACGCCGGGTACGTTCCTGGTTACGGGATCCCCGACCAGGTCACGAGCGCCAAGGGTTCGGGCAACACGGTCACCCTGAAGTTCAACAAGTCGATCAACAAGAGTTGGTTGCTATACAACTACCTGTCGGAGATCACTCCGTTCCCCAACTCATGGGACATCACGGCTCCTGGTAAGACGTCAACCTGCGCCACCGGTGCCTTTGGGGCGAAGGCCACTGACGCCGCGTGCAAGGCCGTCGAGAAGTACCTCGACGCCCAGTCGGCCAAGATCAGCACCTACACCGACGCCATGTGGCAGAGCGGCGTTGATGGCCCCTGGAAGTTGCAGGCCATGGACACCCTCGGCAACGTCACCTTCGTGCCAAACAAGAAGTACTCGGGCCCCCAGAAGGCCCAAGTCGCCATGGTGAAGGAAGTGCCGTTCTCGTCAGCCGCGGCTGAACTGAACGCGCTGCGCGCTGGCTCGATCGACCTGGGATACGTTGACTCGACCCAGATCACGTCGCCGGCTCCCGGAATCGGCAAGGCCGGTCCGAACATCGCCGCACTCGCGGGTAAGTACAACTTGGTCTCAGGTCTGTCGTGGGCGTACAACTACGACCCGCTGAACTTCGCCAAGAGCAATCCATTGCGCGCGGTGTTCAACCAGTTGTACTTCCGCCAGGCGCTGCAGACCGCAACCGACCAGAACGGGATCATCAACAAGATCTTCAAGGGTTACGGCATCCCGACCTACAGCCCGGTTCCGTACGGTACGCCTTCGTCAATCGCCAAGCCGGTAAGCAACCCGTACCCGTTCAGCCTCTCCGCGGCCAAGAAACTCCTCACGTCGCACGGATGGGCGATAAAGGGTGGCGTCATGACCTGTGAGAAGCCTGGTACGTCGTCCGCTTCGTGTGGAACTGGCGTCGCCAAGGGGACGAAGTTGAACCTGACCCTCGAGTACGTCTCGGGAGCTCCTGCGGTCACGGACACCGTGAACGCTGAAGTGTCGGACTGGAAGACGATCGGCATCAACACGACCACGTCGACCAACACCTTCAACAACGTGATCAGTGGTTGCGGTCAGTCGGGCACACAGAAGTGGGAGATCTGCACCTGGGGTGCGGGCTGGATCTACGCACCGGACTACTACCCGTCCGGTGAGGAACTGCTCATGACCGGTGCTGGTTCGAACAATGGCAGCTACTCGAACCCGAAGATGGACACGATCATCAAGGCCACCTTCGCGGGTAACTCGACGTTGACTAAGTACGCTCAGTACGCAGCGGAGCAAGTCCCGACGCTGTACCAGCCGACGCAGACGCCGATTGGTGAGTTCATCAAGACCCTGAAGGGCAGCAACAAGTCGGCGCTCGTTCCGAGTGTCTTGCAGAACTTCATGCCGGAGTACATGCACTTCTAAAGGACGTAGCGTTTTCACGCAACATGAAAAGACCCCCGGTCGTTTCGACCGGGGGTCTTTTCATGTTGCCCACGAACGTCGGTATCGATCCTGCAACCCGAGCATCGATTGTGATCGAACGACTGTTCCCGTAGTCCGCCACTAATTGTGCCTTCGTGAACCACCGATTCCCACGATCCGAGTGCCCGACATTTCAGATACGACCCCGTAGGCTACGAACCGCTGTTCGTTCAAAAGCAGTGCCCCAGATTGACGGTTCCGCCCATAGGTGAGCCCCGCCATTGGGTAGACTCGTTTCCTATGCCGCCGTTGCTTTCGGTTTCGAATTTGAAGGTCCAATTCACGACTCGCCAGTCATTCGCGACTGCTGTTGATGACTTCTCCATGGATATTGAGCCCGGCGAATGCGTCGGGCTCGTCGGTGAGTCCGGGTGCGGCAAGACGACGTCCGGACTGGCGATCATGCGTCTGCTTCCGGGCAGCGGCCACATCACCGCAGGTTCAATCATGTTTGACGGAACCAATTTTCTCGACCTCTCCGAACGCGAGATGCAGCGTCAGCGAGGGCGATCGGTTGCGCTCATCCCCCAAGACCCCATGAGCTCGCTCAACCCCACCACCAAGATCGGCAAGCAGATCGCGGAGGGTCTACGGATTCACACCGGGGCTAGCGACGCCGACGCGCGACGCCGCGCGATCGAGGTCCTCGAGATGGTTGAGATGCCCCGCCCCGCGGAGCGGCTGAACCAGTACCCCTTCGAACTCTCCGGGGGTCTTCGCCAGCGCGTGATCATCGCCATGGGTCTCGTGTGCTCGCCCAAGCTCCTCATCGCTGACGAACCGACGACGGCATTGGACGTGACCATCCAGGCGCAGATCCTCGACCTGCTCGACCGCCTACGAAGCGATCTCAATATGGGCGTCTTGCTGATCACCCACGACATGGGTGTCATCGCCGGACGCGCCAACCGCGTCGTCGTGATGTACGGCGGTCGCAAGGTGGAAGAGGCGACGACCGACACGCTCTTCTCGTCGATGCACCACCCCTACTCCCAAGCGCTGCTCGCGTCGATGCCGAGCATCGAGACGGCATCAAAGACCCACCTCACCTCGATCCCGGGACTGCCGCCGGACTTGACCAAAGAGATCGTCGGATGCCGCTTCGCGCCGCGGTGTCGATACGCTCAGGACGACTGCCGGGTCACGGAGCCGGACTTCACGGTCGCCAGCGCTCACGGCTTCGCGTGCTTTCACCCCGTCGACGGTCCTCGCGTCGAAATACGCTCCGCCGAGGCGGCCTCAACGACCAGCGGATCGAACGTCGAAATTCTGCGAGTCGAGAACCTCGTCAAGGAGTTCCCGATCAAGAAGGGGCTCATCCGACGTAAGGTCGGCGCGATTCACGCGGTGTCAGACATCTCGTTCTCGATCATGGAAGGCGAGACGTTCGGGCTCGTGGGCGAATCCGGCTGCGGCAAGACCACGGTTGGCCGCTTGATCGTCGGGCTCGAAGACATCACGAGTGGCGACATCTCGTTTCAAGGTTCCAAGGTTTCCGGCAAGGGGCACAAGCCCGCCGCCAAGGATCGTCGCAACCGCCAGATGATGTTCCAGGACCCGTACTCGTCACTCAATCCTCGTATGAAGGTCGGCGAGGTCATTCGAGAGCCCCTGTCGATCCACCACGAGGGATCAAAGGCCGAGCAGCGGCGTCGGGTTGCAGAACTCCTGCTCACCGTCGGGCTCGAACCGACCGCGGCGGACCGGTACCCCCACGAATTCTCCGGCGGCCAACGTCAGCGAATCGGCCTCGCGCGAGCGATCGCGCTCAACCCCAAGCTCGTGATCGCCGATGAGCCCGTTTCCGCCCTCGACGTGTCGATCCAGGCCCAGATCCTCAACCTGATGAAGGATCTCCAACGCGAACACGGGCTCTCCTACATCATGATCAGTCACGACCTCGCCGTCGTGTACTACATGGCAGATTCCATCGGCGTCATGTACCTGGGCAAGTTGGTGGAGATCGGTGACGCGGAGTCCGTCTTCCGCCTGCCGGCGCATCCGTACACCCAGGGTCTGTTGGACGCGGTCCCGGTCCCCGACCCCGAGATGTCACGCACGCGTCGCGGCCGTCAGGTGAAGGGCGAACTCCCCTCCCCCGTTGATCCGCCGTCCGGCTGCCGGTTCCGCACCCGGTGCCCGCGCGTTCAGGATATCTGCGCGAGCGAAGAGCCTCAGTTTCAGCAGTTCAGCGAAACTCATCGTGCCGCGTGTCACTTCCCGCTGCAAACACCGGTATCGATCCGCTAGCTGTTGCGACACCGCCGCCACTGAGAACTCCCGGAGCCAAGCGTTGCCGGCAGTTCGATGACCACGTAGAACCGCTCGCTACCGCTCGTACGTGGTTCGCATGCGTCGTCACGTCGTGGTCCAATTGATTGCGCCGTCCAGTCCCCCGCGTCTCGGTTCGTAACCCTTTCTCGACTGTCGTTGTGAACGCTCACCCGGATCGGTCGAGCGATCACGATGCGGCGGCTGAGGGAGAACCTGGTTGACGAAAAATCGTCCGGGACGTTCATTGGCTCCGTCGGTTCTCCATCAGTTTCCTGACGGATGGCCCACTACGGGCGTCAGCGCCCGCGTAACACCAGCTCGCACGGCGAAGCCGACCGCGCCCGGGTCACGACGTGCTTCGCATCTGGCGGATCGTGGTGGATGGCGCCAACGCTGGTGCGTAGGCGAGGAGACGACGCTGAGGCGACCACGACGACAGCGCCTGAGCGCGCCTCTCGCGGCAGTGAGCGTGGCGAATGGCGCGATAGCGTGGCGACGTGCATCGCGCGGACTCGTCCATCCCGCTTCCGATACGCGTTGGCTGGCTGAGTCGTGAGGATTTGCTGGCCTCGCTGGACCGGTTGGGGGTGCTGCGCAACGCCTCGGCTGACGTGCTGCTCACTAGTGACGTCTTCGACCGACAACGGCTCGAATCGTTCCGAGTTGTCCAACGCACGGTCGGGCAACTCGGGTTCAGAAACGGTGCGGCTCTGCCCTCGATCTTCACGAGGGCCCAAGCGGTGGGACTCTCACTCTGTCCGGCTATCACTGGTCCCTATCTGCGGCTGGTCATGGCCGGCCAGGAATCGGCCCCTGACTCGGTGCTGTCCAACGGTTCTGCTCCATCGGGCTCGATAACGGTCGCGGCGGCACCGCTCGACGACGACGATGACTTTCCGAAGGGCTTCTATTTGAGAGCGGTCAACGGTGTCTTGTGGCTTCGTGGGTATCGCACCACTGACACGTACATCTGGTCCCCGGACGATCGCTTCGCCTTCCGGGAAGAAGGCTCGTCGCGCGAACCCGGCCCATGACCGTGAGGCGTTCACAAGGCCTGCCGCTCAGCCGCCCATCGGATTCCCTGGCCCGAGGGAAAGGGAACAAGGCGTTTGCCGGGTCACCGTTGATGGGTCGGCACGGGCATCGCTGGTAGGCAGTACCGCGGACGTGAGACGCCGTTGCGAGCAACCTCTCTGGACGCGCCGCCCGGTTCCGAGCGCACCACGCTCAGCCAGACCTACCGTTACGCACTCGACTTGACACCGGAGCAGGCGAACCTCCGGCGATGCCACGGCCGGCTCGCGCTTCGCCTCCAACGTCTCGCTCGGCCGCGCGGACGCCCTACGGCAGCCTCGGCCCAGACTGCGCTCGGCGGAGGCTACGGCGAACTGTGAGAACGACGAAGCGGCGCCCCGTCCTACGTCAGGGTCGCAATACTCGCCACGTGAACACACCGCCAGCGCACGCACGGAAGGAAGCAGTCGATGACGACGCCCGGCCGATCCGCTCGCGACGCATCGCGTATTGCACTCGAAGACATCTTCCGTTGGAGCCGACGCGAGCCGGTGACCAGTTTCGCGAACCTTGTCGATTCGCTTTCAGACGCGGGCACGGCAGCGACGGCGAGTTCACAGGCAGCGTCTCTACTGGCAGTTCTCGCCCGTCGTGGACAAGCGACCGACGCTGCGCAACGACTTGGGGTCACGCGGCGCCATTGCCCTCAGCGTCCACCTCGTGACCGGTCACCAGGTGGACGACGAGTTCTACCGCTCGATGAGACGAACCTCGAAGACGTCACGTAGGGCGTCACCGATGTAGTTGATCGAAACGACGACGAGGATGAAGACGACCGCTACCGGGTAGATCTCCCACCAATAGCCGTTTTGGAGTTGTTCAGTCCCCTGTTGGAGCATCGTTCCCCAGTCGGTCTGAGGGGCCACGATACCGAGTCCCAGGAATCCGAGCGCCGAAAGGAACAGGATTGCGTCAGCGATGGAGAACGTCGCAACGGTCACGATGTTGCTGATCGAGTTCGGGTAGACGTGTCGGCGAATGATGTGCATGCGCCCGGCACCCATAGATCGCGCCGCCTGTGAGTACTCGAGATTCCTGATGAGAAGGGCGTCACCCCTGATTATTCGAGCATTACCCCACCAACCGGTGAGTCCGATCACCAAGATCAGCAGCATGGTCGTTCGATTGAAGATCGTCAGCAGTGCGATCAAGAGGAACAGGTACGGGATCGACAGGAACGCGTCGAGAAAACGCATCATGACCGTGTCGGTGATACCGCCAAAGAATCCCGAGATCATGCCGTACACGGTGCCCACGACGATGGTGATGATTCCGGCCAGGAACCCGAGCGCCAACGAGTACTCCCCACCGAACGCGATTCGGCCCAACTCGTCGAAACCACTCGAGTCAGTGCCAAGCGGGTTGTGCAGCGACGGGGGTGCATTCCACGTGACGTTGAACGTCGCCGCCTGGTTGGTCTGATTCGTTGGGTGAAAGATCGGCCACAAATAGCAGAACAGCGTTATAAAGACCACGTAGCCCAACGACGCAACCGCGAGCTTGTTGTGAACAAAGATCCGGAGCCTCTGTCTCCAGAGCGGTTCGATGGCGTCCAGCTCTGCGAGCACCAAGGGGCTGTTGGGGGCGGAATCCGCCACGGTGGTCACGAATTCTTCCCTTCAATGCGAATGCGCGGATTGATCAACCCCAGGGCCACGTCAGCGATGAGGTTTCCGAGCAGCGTCATGATTGTCACGAGCAGCGTGATCCCCAAGACCGTGGGCACGTCGACGTTGACGGCCGCGTTGACCGTCTGCATTCCCAGTCCCTCGTAGTTGAAGACGCTCTCGATGATGAGCGCACCGCCGAACAGCGCCGGAATCGAGAGTCCTAGGATCGTCACGATTGGCCCCAGCGCGTTTCGGAAGGCGTGGCGAAAGAGCACCCGCCGGTTGGAGCATCCCTTGGCTTTGGCCGTGCGGACGTAGTCCTGCACGAGGACCTCGAGGACGGTGCCGCGCATGAACCGACTCAAGCCCGCCACGGAGAGCAAGGTCAGGGCCGCTACGGGAAGTATGAAACCCTTGGGATCGGTGAACATCGCCCACGGGGCGACCCCGGACGGCGGCGAATTCGGCAGGTGCGGCCAGTGAAAACTGAACGCGTCCATGATCAACATCGAGAGCAGGAACGACGGCATGGAGTAGAGAACGAACGCCGAACCGGTCGCCGCGTAGTCGACCAGGGTGTTTCGCTTCGCCGCCTGGTACATCCCGAGCGGGATCGAGATCAGCACCGTGAACAACAGTGCCGCGCCCGCTAGCCAGACCGTGCGCGGAACGTAGAGCGAAATGATCTGCCAGACCGTCATGTTCTGCTTATACGAGGTGCCCAGATTGAAGTGCACGAAGGTCTGAACTACGTAGTTCCAGAACCGAACGAGGAAGGGGTGGTTCATGCCGTGCGTGAGTCCCCAGTACGCCACACGAGCCTTCGTGGCGTTCGTTCCCATGATCGCGTACGCGGGAGCGAGAATTCCCCCCTGTTGAAAGTACGGCAGGGAGAACGTGAAGAACATGACGATGAGCAAGACCACGAACGACTGGATTAATCGACGAATGATGTACTGCAGCACGTGCGAATGCTAGCAGCAGTGAACGGTATTTCCGTGTCGTGGGTCGACGAGAACGTTCTTCAAACTTCCTGATCATCATCTTCTTTTGTGATCGTGTTCGAAGGCCGTTTCAAATTTTCTCTGCGGTGACTGGACGCGCCGGGCCCAGGTTCACCGTCGTCGCCTCCGTCGGCGTGCTCACAGTCGCGGCGTTCCTCTCGATGGCCCCGAGCCCCGAGCCGCGGTGACTCACCCGACATTGGCCGGGTCCTCCGATTTGGGCCCGCGCCCCTTCGGCGAATTGCGTGGGTGAGGGCGTAAGACAAATACGTTGGCCTACTCCGCGCGAGTTCTTGGCCGAAGTATCTCCTA
>JAKBCT010000029.1 GCA_021807655.1 Actinomycetes bacterium
TGCCCGCCCAACTCGCCGGGCGCGGCGACAGCTTCGTACTCCAGGTACGAGGCGAGTCCATGATCGAAGCGGGCATCCTGCCAGGCGACCTACTCGTCGTGAATCGCCAGCCAACGGCCGAGACGGGCGAAATCGTCGTCGCGGGGCTGCCCGAGGGTGAGGCCACGGTAAAACGTTTCTTCCCCCAGGGTGGACGAATTGTTTTAAAGCCCGAGAACTCCTTGATGGAGCCGATGGAGTTCGATTCCGCCGACGTAACGATCTTCGGTCGGGTCATTGCCGTCATGCGGTCCTACTAGGCCGTTTTCGCCCGATTGGTGCCGAGTACTCTCTCGTTGACCCAGGCCCCACGATGACGATCGTCATCTATCCGATATTCCATCGCGTGAGAGCGAGTCCGCGGACCCCGGGCCACGACCGCACGTGCGAAGGATCTCCGTGCCGATCGCCCCGATGTAGGCGGTTCTGTTTTCGGATCACGCTGGTGGCCACGGAGTGGACCACCGGCCAACAGCGTTCATCCACGCATCACTCGCTGCGCTCGCCATCGCGTTTCCGTTAGAGGGGTATCCATATCACTGCCACCAAACACGGAACCCTTCGAAGGGTCAACCCCAAGCTGTAGGTAGGCTCCGCTGATGCCGCTGAAACTTCGACCATTCATGCTGGAAGACGAAGATGCTGCGCTCCGAGCATGGCGGGACTTTCAGGGGTCGCGCTTTGCATTCCTGACCTCGTACTACGAGGGGCAGTCATGGCCCGAGTACCTAGAACTGCTTGCCAACTATCGAGCAGGTCGAAACCTCCCCGAAGGTCACGTACCCGGCGCCATGCTGGCCGCTGTCGTCGATGGGTTGCTCATCGGCCGGGTGTCGGTCCGCTTCCAACTCAATGAATACCTCGCGACATACGGCGGCCATATTGGCTACGCGGTTATCGAGGAGCACCGTCGCAAGGGGTACGCAACAGAGATGCTGCGCCAAGCCCTACAACTCGAAACGGCGAACGGCATCTCGCCCGTGCTCCTCACCTGTGACGACGACAACATCGGCTCTGCCGCTGTTATCGAACACTGCGGTGGGACCTTGGAAAGCGTGGGACCGGACGAAAACGGTGTTCTCTTTCGTCGCTATTGGGTGTGAACCAGCCGCCCGTGCGCCACTTGGTAAGTGGCAGTGAAATGGATACCCCTCTTCCGTTATTCCAAGCGTTGCCGACTCGACACCGACTCACGACGACCACGACAGGGCCCAACTCGAGCGGCGCCACGCGATTCGCACGGGTCCCCTCAATCAGGTACGACTCGATAGTGAAGGTGTCGCGCTAGCCGATCCATGCGGCGAGCACCCGCGCGAACCGCTCCAATTCGTCGGCCGACACTCGCTCGTCGGGGTGATGGGCGAGCAAGGGATCACCGGCGCCGAAGTTCACCGCCGGTACGCCGAGTTCGTGGAAGGTCGCAACGTCCGTCCAGCCAACCTTCGCGCGCGCCGCACTGCCCGAGAGCGACTCCAACTCCCCCAGCCACGCGGCGTCACGTCCCGGGGCCGCCGCGGGCGCCCAGTCCTGCACCTCGATCGAGTCCCCTGCATCGACCACCGGGGCCAAAAATGTTTCCAGCGTCGCCTCGGCCTGTTCGTGTGTCTGATCCGGAGCGAAGCGGTAGTTGATGACGCACTGCGCGACGTCGGGAACCACGTTGCCCGCCACGCCACCGCTGATCATGACCACCTGCATCTGCTCGGTGAACTCGACGCCGTTCATCGCGACGACTCGAGGCACGTACCCAGCGACCCGGGTCACGAGGGCGCCGAGCCGGTGGACCGCGTTGACACCCATAAACGGCCGCGCCGTGTGCGCACGTTTCCCAACCATCGTCACCGCGACGCGCAACGTGCCCTGGCAGCCGACCTCGACGACGCCGTCGGTCGGCTCCGCCAGCACCGCCACGTCGCCGAGCAAAAGATCGGGCCGCAGTTCGATTAATTCGCGAAGTCCCGACTCGCTGCGCGCGACCTCTTCGCGGGCGTAGAAGACCCAGGTCAGCTCCACCCGATGGGGTGCGTCGACGCACGCCAGATCCAGCATGACCGACAGCGAGCCCTTCATGTCGCACGCGCCCAGTCCGATCAGGGCGTCGGCCTCAATGCGTGCTTGGGCTGGGTCGCCGGGAACGGTGTCGAGGTGACCGGCGACGATCAGGCGCGTCGAATGTGACCCCGTCGTGCGCGCCACCACGTTGTCGCCGACTCGCTCGACGTCCAGTCGAGGATTCGTCGACAGTCTCTCGACCACGAAGTCAGCGATCGCCGACTCACGTCCGCTCACCGAATCGATGCGAACCAGGTCGAGCGCCTGGGTGAGTCTCGTCACGTGGCGACTCCGTGCTCTCGCAGGACCTGGTTGAGCGCGACCTTGTCGTGGCGTTCGCCCTCGCTCAATCGACGGATGATCAAGACGCACGGTAAGTAAAACTCCCCGCCGGGAAACTCACGGCGTCGGCTCGCCGAAACGGCCACGCAGTAATCGGGTACGTGTCCCCGAGAGATCTCCTCGCCCGTCGCTGCGTCGATCACGGGAATCGATGGATTGAGGATCGTCCCGGCGCCGAGCACCGATCCCCGACCGACTCGAGCACCCTCGACGACCATGCACCGACTGCCAATGAAGGCGTCGTCTTCGATCACGACCGGTACGGCGTTGGCCGGCTCGAGCACCCCGCCAATCCCGACCCCGCCCGCCAGGTGGACGTTGGCGCCAATGTGCGCGCAACTGCCTACGGTGGCCCAGGTATCCACCATCGTGCCTGGTCCGATCCAGGCGCCGATGTTGACGTAACTCGGCATCAAGATCACCCCGGGACTGAGAAAGCTACCCCGTCGGGCCGACGCGCCCGGGACTACCCGCACCCCACGGCGCTCGTAGTCCCGCTTCAACTCGAGTTTGTCGAGGTACTCGAAGGGACCGACCTCACTTCGCTCCATGCCCCGCAGGCGAAAGAGCAACAGAATCGCGCGACGCACCCACTCGTGGACCGTTACCTCGCCGCCGGGCTCAACGTCGACGACGCGCAGCTGGCCGTCGTCCAACATCGTGATCGCCAACTCGACGTCGCGTCGCGCCTCAATGTCATTCGGGCCGAGCGTGGCGATCTGTTCGTACCACGCGTCGATTCGATTGGCCAGGGTCGTCATGGCTTCATCGTACCGTCGGACTATTTCGCGTTCGCGAGTCGCGCCGCCGCGAGTTCGATTCGTTCGGTGGGTTGGACCACCGCGATCCGCACGTACGCGGCGCCCGCCTCGCCGTACAGTTCGCCGGGGCTCGACACGATGCCGCTCACGTGGGCCAAGCGTTCGGCGAGTGCCCATCCGTCGAGGCCGTCCTGACGACACCACAGATAGAAACCCCCCTCGGGCAGGGGCGCCTCCACACCGAATGACCGCAGCGCCTCGGCCAAGGTCGTCAGTCTCGTCAGGTAGCGCACCCGCTGCTCGGCGACGTGTTCTTCGTCGCGGTACGCAACCGCCGCCGCGGCCTGCACCGGACCGGGCACCATCAGTCCAGCGTGCTGGCGAATGGACCGGAGGTAGGAAACGATCTCGTGGTCACCGGCGTAGAAGCCGACGCGCAGCCCCGCCAGATTGGACCGCTTCGAAGCCGAATGGACCGCGAGCACACCCGACGAGCCCGTGCGCAGGATCGAGGTCGCCTCGCGTGACCAGGTGTAGTCGGCGTAGCACTCGTCACTCGCGACGAGCACGTGGTGACGGCGACCCCACGCCGCGACGGCCTCGAGGTCCTCGAGACCGCCCGTCGGATTCGACGGTGAATTGCACCAGAGCACCAGGGCCCGTCGCGCGTCGTCGGCGTCGATACTCGCGAGGTCCAGGCGGCCGTCTCGTACCGGCACCGCCAGCGCCCGAAGTCCCGCCAGTGTGGCTCCCATCGCGTACGTCGGATAGCTGATCGCTGGGAACAGCACCGTGTCCTTCTCGGGAGAGCGCAAGTGGAGGAAGCCGGCGAGCGACGCCACGAACTCCTTGGTGCCGACGCACGCGGCGAGGTCGTCGGTTCCCACGTCCACGCCCAGGCGCGTGGTGAGCCACTCGCTGGCGCTCGATCGAAAGTCCTCGGTCCCCGCTGACGGTGGGTACCCGCGCGCACCGGCGCCGCGCGCGAGTTCGTCGAGTACGGCCGGAGGCGGTGCATCGACCGGCGTGCCGATCGAGCAGTCGATAGCGCCGCCGTCGTGAGCGCGCGCGATGCGCTTGATTCCGCTGAGGCGTTCGTAGGGGTACGGCGGCGGCGTGAAGGTCATCGAGTCACGCGCCACTGCTCAAAACGCGCCGCGCCGACGGGGTCGAGTGCGATTCGCATAAATACGGCGTCGTCCTCGACGGTCGTCTCGAGCACGTCACCTTCGCGATGCGCCGCCGCAACGAGGTCACCGCGGTCAAGGGGGAAGCGAACGCTGATGGTCCGGTCCTCGATGCGAAGTCGCTGACCGATCGCCTCGACGACCGCGTCGAGGTTCTCACCCGTCAGCGCCGATGCGTAGACGCTGCCCGGATAGAGCTTGGCGAGGTCGCGGGCGCGCGAGCCGGGCACGTCAGCCTTGTTAAAGACGAGAAGTTCGGGCACGTGATCGGCTTCGATCGTCCCGAGGACTTCGTGCACGGCGGCGATCTGCTCCTCGGCGTTCTCGCTCGCGGCGTCAACGACGTGCACCAGCAGGTCGGCCAACTGCACGGAGCGAAGCGTGCTCATGAACGCCTCGACCAACTCGTGGGGCAGGTTCGAGATGAACCCCACGGTGTCGGTGACGAGCACGGTTTCCCCGCCGGGCAACTGGCGCTGGCGGGTACGCGGATCGAGGGTCGCGAACAGCCGGTCCTCGACGCCGACGCCGGCGTCGGTCAGCGCGTTGAGCATCGATGACTTGCCGGCGTTGGTGTAGCCGACCAGGGTGACTTCCCGGTGGCGTCCGCGGTCACGCCCCTGGCGCTGGACACCGCGCGTTCGGTCGATCTCCTTGAGCTCTTCGCGGATGCGGTGGATCCGGTGAACGAGCCGGCGGCGGTCGACTTCGAGCTGGGTTTCGCCGGGACCGCGAGTTCCGATGCCGCCCGCCTGTTGCGAGAGCGACCCCCCCGCCCGGCGCAGGCGCGGCAAGCGATACTGCAAGAGGGCCAGCTCGACCTGCGCTTTGCCTTCGGGGGTGCGGGCGTTCTGGGCGAAGATGTCCAGGATTACCGCCGTGCGATCGATCGCCGTGCGACCGAGGATCTTCTCGAGGTTGCGCTGCTGGGCCGGTGAGAGCGCGTGCTCGAAGACCACCGTGTCCGAGTCCACCGCGAGACAGATCTCGCGCAGTTCGTCGACCTTGCCCGAACCGAGGAACGTCGCGGGGTCCGGCGCGTCTCGCCGCTGGACGATACGCGCGACCACGTCCGCCCCCGCGGTGTCCACGAGCAGCGCCAACTCGTCGAGTTGTCGCTCCAGTTCGTCGGCACCGACGCCCGGGAGCTGAACACCGACGAGCACGATACGCTCGCGAAACGTTCGATCGATGAGTGTCGACGGAATGTAGGTCAAGTCGCGAGCCACTCGACGTTAGCGACGAACTGGACCGGACCACTCAGGGTGGCCATCTCGCCATCCAAGCGGACCGTGAGGTCACCACCCGGATTGCCCACGGTGACCACGTCGCCGCTCAACCCGTGGAGACGAGCCACCGCCGCGACGGCGCAACTGCCGGTGCCGCACGCGAGGGTCCACCCGACTCCGCGTTCGAAGACACGCAACTCGATCCGGTCATGATCGACGGGCGTAATGAACTCGACGTTGGCCCCGCCGACGCCCTCGGACCACGCGAGGGCGAATTTCGTCCGATCCTCGATAGTCCACGTCGGGTCATCGAGGACCACGACGTGCGGATTGCCGACCGACGCGACCCCCAGGGTTCCCGCGGGTCCCGGTCCCGCCGTGACGGTGCCCATCTCGACGCTGCCCGTCCCACTATCGCGATCACCCGTGAGCGTGACGTGGCGCACGCCCGCGTCGGTCACCACGTCGAGCGCGTCCCACGTGCCCCTCGTCGAACGGCGCACGGCCGCCGCGAGGCAGCGGATTCCGTTACCCGACATCTCGGCCCGACTCCCGTCGGCGTTGTAGAGCACCATCGTCACCTCGGAGCCCACGGTCGCGAGCAAGAGTCCGTCCGCGCCAACGCCGGTCGCGCGATTGCACACGGCGCGCACGAGGTCATCGTCCCACCATCGCGCCGTGCCGTGCTCGATTACGTCGATGAGGAAATCGTTGCCCGCACCGTGCCATTTTTGAAGGTAGCGAAGTGTCACTGGTCCCATTCTCGCACGAAGCCGTCAGGACCGTTCAGCACGCGTTCCATCCGTTCGAGGGCGGCGTCGGGGCTGTCGAACCATTCGATTCGGGGATCTCGTTCGAACCACGAGCGCTGACGCCGAGCCAGCCGGCGGCTGTGGGTGATCGCGTCGCGCACACACTGCTCGAGGTCGTCCCCGGTCTCCAGGTGGGCCAAGAGCTCCCGATACCCAACGGCCTGGCGGGCCGTTCGCCCCACGCCGGGACCTTCGGCGAGGCGGCGGACCTCGTCGAGCAGACCTTCGTCCATCCACTGGCGAAACCGTGACTCGATTCGCCGGTCGAGTTCGTCGGTCGGGACCCGCAAGCCAACCTGGACCACGCGAATCCGACCGTACTGCGCGACGCCTGGACCGAAGGAGGAGAACGGGCGTCCGCTGCCGAGGGTCACCTCGAGAGCCCGAACCACCCGGCGGGCGTTGGTGGGCTCCATCCTGGTCGCCGCCACCGGGTCCCGCCTCGCCAGTTCGTCGTGTAGGGGCTCACCGCCAGCCCAGCGCGCCTCGAGGTCGCGACGCACGTCAGGGTATCGACCCGGAATCCGGTAGTCGTCCAGCACGGCGCGACCGTAGAGTCCGGTTCCCCCGACGTAGATCGCCCGAGCGCCGTTCGACCAGATCGAGGTTGTCGCCTCCCGGGCCGCGCGCTGGAACATCGCGACGGTGAACTCCTCGTCGGGATCGACGAGGTCGAGCAGGTAATAGGGAACCTCGTGTCGCTGCGTCACCGTCGGCTTAGCGGTACCGATGTCCATGCCGCGATACACGGTCATCGCGTCAACGGCGACGATGGCCCGATCGTGCGTTCGGCGCGCGAGTTCGTGCGCGAGGGCCGACTTGCCCGACGCGGTGGCGCCCACGAGCGCGACCGCGACCCGGTTCACGAGACGCTGAGGGCGATGCGTACCTTGTGACGCGGCGGTCGTAGCACCCGGGTGACGTGACCCATGAGGTGGTACGGCGCCCCGTGATCGACGTGCACCTCGACGAGCGCACCCGGTCGAAGGTGCGCCTCGGTGTCCACGTGGACCAGTTTGCCCTGGCGGGTCCGCCCCGACCATCGATCGTCGGAGCGACGAGACGGTCCTTCGAGCAGCACCTCCTCGAGTCGTCCCTCGCGCGCGGCGTGCGCTCGCAGCGCCGAACGGTCCAGGACGAGCTTCAGTCGTTCGAATCGGTCCTTGATGACCTCGTCGGGGACGAACTCGTCGACCATCGTGGCGGCGCGGGTCCCGTCGCGCGGCGAGAAAATGAAGGTGTACGCGGAGTCGTAATCCGCCTCGGCGACTACCGCCAACGTCGCGTCGAAGTCCTCGTCGGTCTCGCCCGGGTAGCCGACGATCAGGTCGGTCGTCACCGCCAGGTCGGCGATGGACGCGCGCGCCGCGGCCAGGCGCTCGAGGTATCGCTCGGCACTGTAGCCCCGGCGCATCGCGGACAGGATACGGTCCGAGCCCGACTGCAACGGCAAGTGGAGCTGCGGGCACACCGATGGCGTCTCGGCCATGGCTGCGATCGTCTCGGGTCGCAGGTCCTTGGGGTGGGGACTGGTGAAACGAATGCGTTCGATGCCCTCGATCTCACCCAGGGCCCGCAGGAGTTGCGCGAAGAGTGGCCGGCGCTTCGTCAGATCCCGACCGTAGGAGTTCACGTTCTGTCCGAGCACGGTGACCTCGGTGACCCCCGACGCCGCCAACAGCCTGGCCTCGGACACGAGGTCTTCGAGGGGTCGACTGATCTCGCCGCCGCGCACGTCGGGCACGATGCAGTAACTGCACGAATTGTCACATCCGGTCTGGATCGTCATCCAGGCCGCCCAGGGGAGTTCGCGCACCGCGGTCAACGCCGGGGCCATGTCGCGACTCACGACGGGGTCGGGTGCGTCGGCGACGGCGACGATCGGGCCCTCCACGCGGGCCCGATTCAAGAGCGACGGCGCCTCGTGGAGGTTGTGGGTGCCAAAGACCACGTCCACCCACCCGGCGCGCTCGAGGATCCGGCCCCGTTCGTGCTGGGCCATGCAACCGCCCACGGCGATCTGCATCGACGGTCGCGCCGCCTTGGCCGCCTTGAGATGCCCGAGGGCGCTGTAGAGCTTGAGATCGGCGTTCTCTCGAATCGTGCACGTGTTGAAGATCACGACGTCGGCGTCGGCGTCGTTCTCGGCTGGGGCGAGTCCCTCGTTGACCAACAGACCCGCTAATCGCTCGGAATCGTGCTCGTTCATCTGGCAACCGAACGTGCGTATGGCGAAGGTGCGCGGCGTTGACACGCCGTCCAGCCTACTGAGCGACGGGTACGACGCCCCGGGTGACGTCGTAGGTCACGCCGACGCCGGCCCCGACCACGCACGCCAGCCCCGCGAGGTCGGTCACCGACACACCCTGGCCGATGAACAACCAGCCCATCAGGAACGCGATCGCCGGATCGAGCGCAATGAGCACGCTCACGACGCCGGGTTTGATCCGGCGCAGCGCCTGCATCTCCATCCCGAAGCCGAGCGCGATCGCCGCCACCCCCACGAGCACCATGCGCCCGCCGAGCAGCGGGCGTGCGATGAGTTCGTGGGCCGACGCGAACGCGAAGGGAAGCGTGAGCACCGAGGCGATCGACATCGCCACCGCGAGGCCGCCGAAGCCTTCGATCGAACCACCGACCCGGTGCGACGCGAACGCGTAGCCCGCCCAGCCCGCGCCCGACCCGAGGGCGAAGAGCACGCCGACGAGTGTCACCCCACCGCCCGGGCGGGCGAGGGCCACCACGCCCAGCCCCGCCAGGGCGACGAACACGAAGTGCCTCGCGGAGCGCTTGGCGAAGGCCGCGACGAGGAACGGGCCGAGGTACTCGATGGCGACTGCGGTGCCGAGCGGGATCCGCGCGATCGACTGGTAGAAGCAAAAGCCCATGAACGCCGTCGATGAT
>JAKBCT010000030.1 GCA_021807655.1 Actinomycetes bacterium
AAGGTACCGTGGCAACTCCAGGCATAGGTTTCTAAAGGCTTAGGTTCAGTCCTGAGTACGAACGCGACCCAGTCCACCTTGATCCCTGTATAGAAGGTTTCAACCAACCATTCCTGGATTATCTCGTACAGCAACGAACGCCGGCCGCGGTGATGCGCGGCCGGCGGGTCAGATTAAGAGTCAATTATTCATCAAGTCGTGACCAGCAGAGACCGTTAGTGTCCGCTGTTCTCATTCTTCGTTTCACTGCCCGTCGTGGTCCAACCGATGGTGACTAACAGCGATTCGAGGAGGATCCATGAGAGCAGTGACAAACCGCGACGACTGGCGATACGAGCGACTAGACCATCAGGACGACGACTTCTGGACCGACGGCAAGCCGGACTGGAGTGATGACGAAGAGCGATCACCGGTGATCGTAATGACTCCCGCGCTGAGCGTGAAGCCATCCGAGAAGGATCCGGCGCTCCTTCTCAAAGTTGAGGAAGCCGCACGGCTCCTCGGCGTGGGGCGCACCACCCTGTTCGAGCTCATTGGCCAAGGACGCATTCAGACTGTTCGGGTGGGACGCCGTCGCTTGGTGGTCCGTGCAGGTCTCGTGCGCTTCGTTGAGGAGATCAGTTCCTAATGGTCCCAGAGGACCGACGTCATCGCCTTCGCCGCCTGCTCACGGTCGGGATCGAGGATGTGCCCGTAGACGTCAGCCGTCATGCGAATCGAGGAGTGCCCGAGGACCTGGCTGACCACCTGAAGCTTGACCCCGTTCGCAAGCATCAACGACGCCGCGGAGTGGCGCAATTCGTGGGGATGCCAGTGCGAGAGACCTGCCTTCTCGCACACCTTCTGAAAGTCACGATACAGGTTGCGTGGATCGATCGGCGTGCCGATCGAGGACGTGAAGACGAACCCCGTTTCCACCCACGCCGCCCCCAAATCAACCCGTTCCTTCTCCTGCTGGTCGTGGTGGCGCACGAGAAGATCCACGACGGGTTCGGGCAGGTTGACCGCGCGCCGGCTCTTCAAGGTCTTCGTGTCGGCCGTCACGATGTGTCCGCTCTCGCGCTTGAGGGAACGCCGAATGCGAATCACTCCCCTCTCGAGGTCCACATCCTCCCAGCGCAGCCCCATAGCTTCTCCGCGACGCATGCCCGTCGAGAGCATCAGGGTGTAGAGCGCCTCGTTGCGATGGCCCTGTAGAGACGCCAGGAACCCCCTCGCCTGCTCCGGCGAGAGCGTGCGGCCCTCGGGGCGGATCAGCTTCGGCGAGCGCGACAGACGTGCCACGTTGCGTGGAGTCACGCCCCAGCGGATCCCTTGGTCAAGACACTGCGACAGTACCGCACGTATCCGGTGCACCGTCGACGGCGACAGACCGGAGGCCATCTTCGCGGCCAATAGCCGGTCGACCTCGACGACCGTGAGCTCGTCCACTCTCTTTCGGCCGAAGGTGGGCAGGATGTGGAACTTCACGATCGAGCGGTAGTTGTCGATGGTGGAGCGCACCACCTCTCGCGCCATGACGTCGACGAACCATCGCTCAAAGAGGAACTCAAGCGTCGGCGCCTTCTCCGCCGTGATGAGTCCGTCGTCGATCTGGCGCGAGAGCGCCTTGAGCTTGCGCACGACCTCCGCGCGCGTCTTGGCGCTCACGGACTTTCGAATCGGCCGGCCGGCGGGGTCGAGTCCGACCGTCGCCGCGCCCATCCAGCGCCCGTCGGAGGACCGTTGGTAGATGGATCCCTCTTTGTTGCCTCGCCTGGTCATGCGTCTCCGATCAATTGCTGACGGAATTGCTGACACAACGGTCGCGGGCGGAAATGAAGCGCGCTCAGGATTCGAAAACCCTTGGAACTACTGGTCTTTCGTGGTGGGCCGTACAGGACTTGAACCTGTGACCCCTTGCGTGTCATGCAAGTGCGCTACCAGACTGCGCCAACGGCCCTAGGCGTGCAACCCTATCACCTCTCGCGTTGGATTCAGACACCCCGAGCGTGGTTGCCCGGAGGAAGAATCGAGAGTTCCCGTTGTCCCGCGTTGTTATGGACGATCTGCTCTAACAGGACCTCGACCGCCGCTCGGGCGTCACCGACCGCGTCGTGGCCACCCGGTTTCACGTTGTAGTGGCTGCACAGGTGGCTCAATGAACGCCGTGGGCGAAACGCGCGGCTGGGATCAATGGCGAGATCGTGCTCGATGACGTCGATGATTCGAAGCTTGGTTCGCTCGAACGACGATGTGGCACGTGGGTCGAGGACATCGATCGCCGTCCAACGCAACATCGCCAAATCGAATCGCGCCACGTTGGCACCGACGACGTATGCACCCTCCTCGTGAAACCCGGTCAAGACGGCGATGGCCCGACGCGCGCCGGCGGCAACGTCAAGGACGTCGTGCGTGGATCGCATCTCGTTCAATCGCTCGACGTCGAGACCGTGCACGCGCCGCGCGCCATCGCTAATCGGGCGGTCCGGTATCACGAAGAATTCTTCGGTCGAGACGGGTTGGCCATAGCGAAAAACAGAAAACCCATACGAGATGGCCCGTTCACTTCGCACGTCGAGACCGGTGGTCTCGGTGTCGAAGCCGACGAGCAACTCCGGAGCGCGGTTCAACGTGTGGGCCACGGCACCATTCTCGCCGATGCCTGTGACCCGCGCGTCATGCCGGCCACGATAATCGACGACGATCGTGCACCGGGGCGATCGACCCGCGGCTCGGCCATCTTCTCTTCCTTGCGGCCCTTCGTTCCACCAATCAGCGCGCACCTCACTCGGCCGAGATAACCTCGGCGTGGGATCGCACCGGGGGATTCGATGGCGTCGTCGCAGTCATCACGAGAAGATGGACGCGACCACGGTGGCGACCTCGTCGCCCAGGTTGGCTATCGGCCCGAACTGCGCCGCACCCTTCGGACCTTCTCGATGTTCGCCATCGCTTTCTCGATCATTTCGATCACGACGGGGATCTTCCTCAATTTCGGGTTCGGACTCACGTGGTTCGGTCCGGCGTCGATCTGGACGTGGCCGTTGGTCGCCATCGGCAACACGCTGATTGCCTTGATCGTGGCCGAACTGGGCACCCGCATCCCCCTCGCGGGTTACGCGTACCAGTGGAGTAGCCGCCTCGTGAACTCCACCTACGGCTGGTTCGTCGGTTTCGCGGGGCTGCTCTACATGGCCGTAGGCGGTGGAGCGATCCTGCTCGTCGCGGCCAGCCCACTACTGCTGAGTGAGTTCGGCGTCAATGCGGCGGCGCACCCGCACCTCAACCTCGCTGTTTCGATCGTCTTCATGGTGATCGCCACGGTCACCAACATCATCAGCGTCCAGTTCTCGGCGCGCGTCAACAACGTCGCGGTCTTCACCGAGATCCTCGGCACGTTGGTCTTCAGTGTGCTGCTGATCGTCCTGTGGGGACTCCAGGTGAAGCACACGCCCTACGGATTCTCCCTATTGACCAGAACAACCCGTCTGACCACGAGCTCCGCCCCCTACTCCTTCGCCCTGGCGGGGATGCTCGGCGCCTTCACCCTCATCGGCTTTGAGCTGGCCGCCGACATGAGCGAGGACGCGGTTGAACCTCGACGTTCGGTGCCGAGGGCGATCATCGCGGCCCTGGTGACCTCCGCGGTACTCGGCATGGTGACCCTCGTCGGCTTCACCCTCGCGATCCCGAATCTGCGCACGGTGGAGCACGCGCCGTTGCCATTGCTCACGATCGCCGAATTCTGGTTACCCCCGTGGCTCGTCAAGGTCTTCATCGCCTTCGTGGTCTTCTCCATGTTCGCCATCGCCGTCGTGGGCGCCGGTGCCCAGTCCCGGCTGGCATTTTCCATGGCCCGAGATAACATGCTCCCCGCTTCGCGTCACCTGCGACGGGTCGATCTGCACACCCAGACACCGATCACCGCGCTGGTGGTGCTCGGGTTCATCGATACCGCCATCCTCGTCTACGGCTACACCCAGCCAAACTCCTTCGGCACGCTCGTGGGGGCCACCGCGATCATCCCGTACCTGATCTACCTCGCGATCACCGTGGCCTACGCCGTAAAGCGCCGAGCGATCGACGCCTTTCCCGGGGCCTACACGATGGGACGGTTCGCGAACCTGATCATCGGCGTCGTACTGGTGTGGACCGTCGCGGTGCTCGCCGTCTTGACGCTCTCGTCGGTGTTCAACGGCGCCGACCAGTTTCTCGCGCTCGCCGGCGTGCTCGCCGTCTCCTGGTACGCGTTCGCGCTTCGGCGTCGACTGAGAAGGGGCGACGCGGGCATCGAAGTGCTCACCGTGCTCGCCGACGACCCCGACCGATGACTAGAGACGCTCCTCGGCGACGGCGTTGCCGCCGTCGACTACCAGGCACTGCCCGGTGACGTAGGAGGCTCCGGGTGTCGCGAGCCACGCGACGGCGGCGGCCACCTCGTCGGGCCGGGCGCTGCGCCCGAGCGGCGTCACCTCGCCCTGGGTCGCTTCGAAGGGGGTCTGCGAACCGGTCGCGATCCAACCCGGCGCCACGGCGTTCACCGTCACGCCGTCGCGCGCCACGTCTACCGCCAAAGCGCGGGCGAGGCCGACGATCCCGGCTTTGGCCGCGGCGTAGACCGGCTCGTGGCGCATCGCCATCACCGGACCCGACACGCTCGACACCACGATGAACCGCCCCCACCGCGCGCGGGTCAGTTCCGGCAGCGCCTCGCGCGCTACCAAGAAGGCGGTGTCGAGGTTACGCGCGATCGAGCGGCGCCAGCCGTCATACGAGATCGTCTCGATCGGGCCGTTCACCTGCACCGGATCGCTCACCGACGTCATGCCGGCGTTGTGCACCACGATGTGCAGGGAACCGAAGCGCTCGAGGGCCGTTCGAACGAGCCTCGCCGACGTCTCGACCTCGGTGAGATCACCCACGACGCCGACTGCGCGTTCGACGCCGAGCTCGTCGACGCGCTCGCCAATGCGCGAGCTCGTCGAGGTCACCACGACGTTGGCCCCGAGTTCGACGAGCAGCCGAGCGGTGGCAAAGCCAATACCCTGCTCGCTGCCCGCACCGGTGACGATCGCGGTACGGCCCGACAGATCAAACAGCTGAGGCAACGACACGTGACTCCTCTCCGACGAGGCAGCCTACTCACCCGGGTCGACGTCGATCGTCCTGGATTGCTTCGGCACGACCCCAGGGATGGCTCACGCGTCTCGTCGCACCAGCAACCAGCCCCCGACGACGAGCGCCGCGATGGCGTAGCCGACGAGCAGCGCGAAGCCCACCCACGGGCTGAACGCCCCTGTCCCGGTTGGTGACACCGACACCATCGTGTCGCTGATGGTGAAGGGCATGAATTTGAGGATCGGCTGACTGATGGAGGACGGCAGCGCCTGCAGGATGATCGGGGCGACGAGCAGCACGCCGACGTAGGCGGTGATCGCGCCGGCCGAGTGGCGGATAATCGTGGCGAGTCCCAACGCGAACTCTCCCAGTACCGCGAGGATCAGCCCGCCGCCGATAACGGCGCGCAGGACCCCCGGCTGAGAAAGTACCGCGTGCGGCGCCGGGCTGACGAGCAGGGACTGGCCGACGAGAAAGCCGCTGAAGGAGAGCACTTCACCGACCACCGCGGCGACGACGAAGAATACGACCGCCTTGGCGGCGAGAACCCTGGGACGCCGCGGCACCGCCGCGAGCGTCGAGCGGATCGTCCCAGTCCCGTATTCGGCACTCATGACCAGCACGCCGAGCACGCCGATGATCAGCTGACCGAAGAGAAGTCCCCGTAGCGAAACCCTCGTCGGATCGAAGCTCAGCCGCTGGATCACCGAGAACGTGTTCCAGCGGCTCGCGACGGTCGAACCCGCAATGGCCGCGATGCCCACGGTGACGATCGCCATCGCGACCAGGGTCCACATCGTCGAACGGACCGTTCGCATCTTGGTCCATTCGGCGCGCACCAGACTTGCGGCGCGTTGGCGGGGGTGCGCCATTTCTGGCGGCGACCAGACGGTGGGGATGCTGGTGGTCATGACTGCCTACTTTCCGTGAGTGGTGACGCGGTCTCGTCTTCGTCGAGTCCGTGTCCGTGATAGTCGACGCTCTCGCGAGTCATCTCCATGAAGGCCTCTTCGAGCGAGGCCATCTGGGGCGAGAGCTCGTAGAGGAATATCCCGGCGTTGCCGCACGTGACGCCGATCTGTTCCGCCGACAGATTGCTCACCGCGAGCGAGCCATCTGCGTCGCGCGTCACCTGGGCGCCCTGGACCCGTAAAAGCCCTTCGAGCTCGTCGACCCGCGGCGTGCGCACGCGCACGTATTGACCGGCGTTGGTCGTGATGAAGTCGCTCACCGAGCCGGTGGAGATCAGCCGCCCGCGCCCGATCACGACGAGGTGATCGGCGGTGAGGGCCATCTCACTCATCAGGTGGCTCGAGACAAAGACCGTGCGACCCTCGTTGGCCAACCCCTTCAGGAGATTGCGCACCCACAGGATGCCTTCGGGATCGAGCCCGTTGATCGGTTCGTCGAACAACAGCGTGCCCGGGTCACCGAGCAAGGCCGCGGCGATGCCCAGTCGTTGACCCATACCCAGCGAGAATTTGCCGACGCGCTGACTCGCGACCTGCGAGAGCCCGACGAGTTCGATGACTTCGTGAACGCGCCGCCGCGGTATGTCGTTCGTCTGAGCGAGGTACCAGAGATGGTTAAAGGCCGTGCGCCCGGGGTGGATCGCCTTGGCCTCCAGCAGCGCACCGACCTCGCGCAGCGGTTGGGCGAGGTCGCGGTAGGCCGTGCCGTTGATCACCGCTTCGCCACGTTCGGCGCGGTCCAGACCCGTGATGATGCGCATCGTCGTTGACTTGCCCGAACCGTTCGGACCGAGGAATCCGGTGACCACCCCGGTGGGAACTTCGAAGGTCAGGTCGTCAACCGCCACCGTTTCCTGGTAACGCTTCGTTACACCACGCACGTCAATCACGTTCGCTCCTCTTCGTTGGGCCACACCGAGTCCCATCCAGTGTCGCGCGGACCTCGAGTCGTTCTCTTAGTCGCGCGGCCATACCTGGCTCATCCCAGAGGATGAAGGCGCGCCGGCTCGACCCCGGGGCCTCATCCCTGCGACGCAGACGCCCGCACCGCGAGATGGATGCGCCGGGGACGCCGAGTCGGTAGCGTCGAATCGTGACACCCTCGACGAGCGCCGTTGACGTGGCCGGCGCGCCCTGGCTCGAGCGAATCTCTCCGCGCCAGTGGGTCGGCATTGACATCGTCGTCGCGGGATTCTTCTCCATCGGCTTCGTCGTGCACTTCTTCCTGCTCCCCCACATCGGTCACGACCACTCGATCGTCGCGAACCGCTGGGCGGTCGGGCCCCTGTTCCTCGCCGCCGCCATCCCCATCGCCTGGCGACGCGTCTCGCCGATGTCGGCCATGGTCATCGTGGGCAGCGCCACGGTCGCGACCACCGTCCTCGGCCACTCCTTGGCTCCGGCGCCTCTCCTCGCGTTCCCGCTCTACACGGTCGCGACCACCAGCTCACGACGCGAGTCACTCGCCACGCTGATCGTCGTCGAGGGCGCAATCCTGGTAGCGCTGGCCATCGCGGCTTCGTTCCACCGGGCCCAGGGCGACGTGACCTTCAACGTCTTGCTCGCCCTCGCGACCTGGTTCATCGGCGACAGCATCCGGACACGTCGCGTCTTTCGACGAGCCATCGCCGAACAGAACGTCGAGCGCCAACGACAAGAGATCGACCAAGCCCATCGGGCGATCATCGAGGAGCGCCTGGAAATCGCCCGAGAACTCCACGACATCCTCGCGCACAGCCTCAGCGTGATCGCGATCCAGGCCGGCGTCGGCCGCCACGTGATGGACCAGCAGCCCGATGAGGCGCGACAGGCCCTGGCCACCGTCGAACAGACGAGTCGCCAGTCCCTGGACGAACTGCGCCGCGTCATCACGGTGCTGCGGCGAACGAACACGGGCGCTGGCGCCCCCGCTCACGCGCCCACGCCGAATCTCTCGGACCTCGAGGAGCTGATCGATCGCGTGCGCGCCACGGGGGTGTCGGTCACGCTGGGTGTCGACGGCACGCCGTCCAGCCTCCCGCTCGGCCTCGAACTGTCCATCTATCGAATCGTCCAGGAGGCCCTCACCAATGTCGTCAAACACGCCGACGGCGCGGACACGCGGATCCAGATTCGATTCGCGCACGGCGACGTGAGCGTCACCGTGGTGAACGAGGCCGGCGCGCGGATCCACGCGCCCGCGGTGAGCGGGACGACCCACGGGCTGATCGGGATGCGCGAACGAGCACTCGCCTTCGGCGGCTCCCTCGACGCGGCACCGCGCCCCGACGGTGGCTTCGAAGTCCACGCCGTCCTGCGAACGCTCGGCGAGTCATGACCATCCGCGTCGTCATCGTCGACGATCAGGCCCTCGTGCGCGCCGGTTTCGAGGTGCTCGTGAACTCGGCGCCAGACCTCGAGGTCGTCGGCGTGGCCCACAACGGCGCCGAGGCGGTCTCCGTCGTCGCCCAGACCAACCCCAACGTCGTGGTCATGGACGTACGCATGCCGACGATGAATGGCATCGAGGCGACCCGACTCATCACCAGCAGTCCGTCACGACGTCGGACCCACATTTTGATGCTCACCACGTTTGACCTCGACGAGTACGTCTTCGAGGCGCTGCGCGCCGGTGCGAGCGGCTTCCTCCTGAAAGACACACCGCCCGAGGAGCTGCTCAACGCTATCCGCGTGATTGCGGCCGGCGACGCCCTCCTCGCGCCGAGCGTGACCCGCCGGCTCATCGCAGAATTCGCCAGTCGACCCGCCGTACGTGCCCCGACGTCGCTCGTCGATCGACTAACGAGCCGAGAACACGACGTCTTGATCGCGATCGCCCATGGGTCGT